>JAFYJR010000168.1 GCA_017538005.1 Clostridia bacterium
CAAAGTCACTCTTTCGGAACTTTCCGATTATGATAATGTTCTTAAAATGCTCGGCACAGTCGAAAATGTCATGAGCGTACGCGGAAACAGTAACCTCGCGGAACAGGTACGCGAAGTCAGGACGGGTGTAACCTATATCTGTCTCGGCATTATCGTACTTCTTCTCGCGGTAAGTCTGTTCATCATAGCGAACACCGTCCGCGTAACGATGTACAACAGACGTCTCGAGATAAGCATCATGAAAGCCGTAGGCGCGACCAACTGGTTCGTACGCTGGCCGTTCATCATCGAAGGTATTGTAATAGGAATAATCTCCGGTGTGGTTTCACTCGGACTTGTATTCGGCCTCTACAAACTGGCGATGAACTCTTTTGGCACAGTCTTTACACTTTTCGGAACAACAAGCATTTCGTTCCTTCCGTATGCATTGCCGATGCTCGGCGCGTTCATAGTAATAGGCGTGTCCGCGGGTGTATTCGGCAGTATCTTCTCAATGGGACGTTACCTTAAAGAACACGGAGGCTCAGTGGTATCAAATGACAATGAGTAAGAGAATTCTCGCGTTATTCTTTGCGCTCTTGTTCTGTGCGGCTCTGGCGCTTCCCGCCTTTGCCACGGATCCGGTAGCCGAAGACGACCCGCGCATTATTGAGATGAAGAGCAAAATCGAAAGTCTCAAGAAAGAAGCCGCGGACGCGAAACAAAAGAGAATTGACCTGGAAGGTCGTATAAACGAGGCTCAGGCTTCCGCAATGGAAGTCCAGTCTCAGGTCAACGCGCTCCAGGCCGAGATAAACGCCTATCAGGCGGAGATAAACGCTCTCAGTACTCAGATTGATCTTCTCGAGCAGCAACTCGACGAAAATGAGGAGGCCATGGAGGATCAGAAACTCCAGATTGAGGCGACGAGAGAACTTCTCGGACAGCGTCTCCGCGCCATGTATATGGCAGGCAATGTCTCAACCATAGAACTGGTTTTTGAAGCGGACAGTTTTGAAAATCTCTTAAACCGCATAGAACTTGTGACGCGCATCACAAAACACGACAACCAGATTATACAGGACCTGAAGGACGATATTGCCGCCCTTGAGGCATTACAGGTAAAACTTGAAGAGGACAGGGCAGACCTTCAGTCCTCTAGAGATGAGATAATCGCTTCCCAGGCAGAGATTAAGGAAGCCAAAAAGGAAGTCGACGCGAAACTTGCCGTACTTGAGGCATATCTCGCTAAGCTGGCAAAAGAAGACGCTCAGCTTAAAGAGATAGAGGCTGCCGCGGAGGCTCAGAAAGCCGCATACGCGCAGACTATCTATACTATGCTTAACGGCACAACCTCGGAAGGTGACGGTACGGCGAGTCTTATCTGCCCGGTACCTTATGGCAGCGCTTATGTATCGTCTCCATACGGACCCAGAACTCTCGGTTCCAAGACCTCGTTCCACTACGGCCTTGACATTTCAATGCCGGGCGCCATGGACATGGACAAGCAGATTATCGCCGCCGGCGCAGGAACGGTATTGGTATCAAGCAACGCCTGTTCGCATAACTATAAAAAGTACAGCAGTTGCGGCTGTAACGGCGGTTACGGCAACTACTGCGTAATAGACCACGGTAACGGTGTTATAGCATTCTATGCCCACCTGACCGCTTCATATGTTGCTGCGGGACAGACCGTAAATCAGGGTGATGTCATCGGCGTTATGGGCTGTACGGGTTACTCGACCGGTGCGCATCTTCACTTTGAAATCCGTACAAGTATGACCGGCGCAAGAAGCGCTACATCGGTCAATCCGGCAAACTATATTCATGTGCCTTAAGTCGTACAAAGGAGAACAGACATAAATGAGTAAAAAGATTCCTCTCGGAACTGCCCTTGCGATACTCTTTGTGGTTATGGCGGCGACCATCGCCATAACAATGAAAGTGTCGATGGGCATCTACAACAACCTTATAAATGACCTGTCCGGACGCTCCGCAATGTACGACGGTATAGCTGAAGTGGACAAACTGACACGCGAGAAGTTCGACGGCACCATAGACTCCGAAAGTGTATATTCGGGTCTCGCCGCCGGCTTTATAAACGGCCTCGATGATCCGGCTTCGTTCTATCTGACACCCGCGGAGTATGAGGTGTACAACAACAAACTCCTCGGTAAGATGAGCGGAACGGGACTCAACGCCGCGTACAACACTGAAACAAACCAGCTTCTCGTCACTTCGGTGGCAAAGAACTCGCCGGCCGAGGCCGCGGGTATTGCCGTCGGCGATGTAATAACGAAGATTGCCGATATCGATGTGGACTATGAGAACTATTCTGAACTTGTATTGAACCTTGAAGGCCAGAAACTTTCAAATGTTAATGTTACATATTCTCATGAGGGAAAGGTCAACACCGTAAACCTCGTCATGGGATACAGCCTTCAGTCCGTAACTTACAGAAATATCGGAACAATAGGCATAATCTCAATAACCGGTTTCTATGAGAACGCAATAGCGCAGTTTAAAGACGCAATTAACGCGCTCAACGAAGCGGGATGCAAGTCCCTCGTAATAGATGTCAGAAAATGTGACGAAGGTACTATAGAATATGCCACCGAAGTTCTTGACATACTGGTACCTGTCGCAACTGAAGGCACGGCTGCCATGGCAACTATAGTAAACTCAGAAGGAAAGACCATAAAGACTTTCCCTTCTGATTCGGAGAGTATATCCATTCCGATTCTCGTGCTCATAAACGGAGGCACGAAAG
>JAFYJR010000026.1 GCA_017538005.1 Clostridia bacterium
CCCTCAAGAGCGGCTTTACCCGTGTCACCGGAAGTGGCAACGAGTATAACTATCTCCTTGTCGGGAGCGGCTCTCTTTGAAGCCGTAGTCAGAAGATACGGCAGAAGCTGAAGCGCCATATCCTTAAACGCGCATGTCGGTCCTCTGAAGAGTTCGAGGATATTGGCATCGCCTTTGAAGTGTACAAGCGGGGCAACCTTTTCGGAATCAAACTTGCCGTCGGCATAGGCGCCCTCAACGCAGTAATCAATCTCCTCCGGTGTGAAATCGGTGAGATAAAGCGCGAGGATCTTCTTTGCCCGCTCCTTGTATGACATCGGAATCATCCCCCTGATGTCGTCAGAGGACAGCTGCGGAATCTCGCAGGGTACGAAAAGTCCGCCCTCATCGGATATGCCCTTCGTTATGGCCTCCGAGGAAGTGATTCTGATACTCTTGTCTCTTGTGCTGGTGTAAAACATGTTTTTCTCCTTTATGTGCCGAATGCGTTTGCAATGTATTTCAAATCAACATTTGAGAAGTCGTGCTCCCCGTCTTTTTCGGGGATGTTTATTTCAATGCAGTCAAAACGGGGCTGCAGTTTTTCTTTTTCAACAATTCTGCTGTTCTTCGCAATGTAGTACTCCGCAGTTTTGATGATTTTGTTCTGCTTTACGGCTGATACGGATTCCAGTCCGGAAGCATAGTTTTTTCCGGACATCCTCGTCTTGACCTCAACAAAACAGAGATACTTCCCGTCATCTGTTTTCGCGATAATATCTATCTCGCCGAAGCGGCTTATGAAGTTCTTTTCCAGAACGGTAAACCCCAGTCCCTCGAGATATTCCGCGGCGAAAGCCTCGCCGTCAAATCCCAGACCGTACTTTTTCATCAGTGAATGGTTTTAAGAAACGTCTTCCGGTGTATCTCCGAAATGCCGTGTTCCCTTATCATCTCATAGTGAAGTTTTGTGCCGTACCCCTTGTGCTGTTCAAAGCGGTACTGAGGGTAGAGTTTTGCCATCTCGAGCATATATCTGTCCCTTGATACTTTCGCGAGTATCGATGCGGCGGCAATGCTCATAGACTTCGAGTCGCCCTTTACCACGGTCTCTTCCTCACAGGGCAGACCCGGCTTTTTGTTGCCGTCTATCAGCGCCTTGTCAGGTCTGACCGGAAGTCCTTCATAAGCTCTTCTCATTGCGAGAAATGTCGCGTTTAAAATGTTGATTTCATCTATCTCTTTTTCGGAAGCGGAAGCGACACTGTATGCCTCCGCCTTTTCCGTAATTATCTCAAACAGTTCTTCCCTTTTCTTTTCCGTGAGTTTCTTCGAATCGTTAAGGCCCGGTATCTCACAGTCAGGGGGAAGCACCACAGCCGCGGCGAAAACGGGACCGGCAAGCGGTCCCCTGCCTGCTTCGTCAATTCCGCAGACACAGGTAAAACCGCAGGCAGCGGCCGCCTTCTCGTACTCATACGAGGGGAAGGATTTCTCTGCCATATCAGTCCCTCCCCGGTCGCTCAAAGGTAAGGCGGCCGAGTTTTCCGCCGCGATACTCATCAAGCAGTGTCACTGCCGCGCGCTCGGTGTCAACTTCGCCTCCGCGGATCTTCATGCCGCGCGCCGCGCCGATGCGTTCCAGAAGTTCATAGGACTCAAGCGCGCAGTCTTCCGGAGAAATCTTGTATCTCTCAATCAGACGGTCGGCATAGTCCGTTTTCAGAACATCCAGCAGCCGCACGGCTATCGTTTCGGAGTCGAGGATTTCATCCTTGACCGATCCGATAAAAGCGAGCTTGTCGCCTACGGCAGGATCATCGAACTTCGGCCAGAGGACGCCGGGCGTATCGAGAAGTTCGATACCGTTGCCGCAGGCGACCCACTGGCTCGCCCTCGTGACACCCGGCCTGTCGGCCGTCTTCAACCGGTTCCTGCCGCTCATTTTATTTATAAACGTGGATTTGCCGGTATTGGGAATTCCCACAACCATAAAACGGAGTGCCCTGCCCGGCATACCCTTGTCGATATTTGACTGAATTTTGTCTTTCAGTGCCTCGCGTGCGAGGTCATCAAATTTGTTCAGACCCTTGCCTGTTTTACAGTCAACGGCCATGGCAAAACAGCCCAAAGCCTCAAAATGCTTTATCCATTCCGCGGTGGCGTTCGCGTCCGCGACGTCACACTTGTTGAGAAGGATAATGCGGGGCTTTGAACTGGTAAGCTCGTCGAGCTCCGGGTTGCGGGACGACACGGGTATCCGTGCGTCCACCAGCTCAACCACTGCGTCGACGAGCGGCAGATTCTCTTTTATTTTGCGGCGGGTTTTGGCCATATGGCCGGGAAACCACTGCACCGTCTGTTTCTGAAAATCAGCCATCAGTTACTCGCTCTTAAATCAAGATTTTTGAAACCGTCGCTCGTAATCGCGTAAACCGCGTTGCCGAGCACGTATCTGTTGTCTATAAGTCCCACGACACTCGAACGGGAGTCAACAGAATTCTGCCTGTTGTCACCCATGACAAAGCAGTATCCCGCCGGTACGGTTATCGGGAACGATATGTCATAGTAATTTGTCGTAGGTGTGGATATGTACGACTCAATTATCTCGTGTCCGTCAATAAAGACAGCGCCCGTCTGGAAATTGATGTTTACCTGCTGTCCCTCAGTCGCTATTACGCGCTTTATGAGGTTTTCGTTCATGGTGTTGGGCTGTGAGATTATTACTATGTCGCCGTAATTCGGCTCATAGTTTAAATTCATTTCAGACACAATAACCCAGTTTCCGGAGGCCAGGGTGTCATTCATCGAATCGCCCACAACACTTATGAAGCGGACAAAGAATGTAAACATAATCGCAATTATCACAGTCGCTATGACAAGCACGCTCGTGCCCTCATAACAGACTCTCAGAAGTTTTTCTTTCATCACTTTGCCTCCGTGTTTGAAATATCGATTACCATCCTGCCGATGATGTACTGCCCGTCTATAAGTCCCACCGCGCCGCTGCGCGAATCAAGGGAGTTGTTCCGGTTGTCGCCCATACAGAAGTAATACCCGTCGGGAACAGTCAGCGGGAACTTCGGCCCGTCCGTAAAGCTCAAGTGGGTCGGTTCGGCAATGTAACTCTCCGCAAGTTCAACATCATTTACATAAACGACACCGTTTTCAAAATCAATGTCTATTGTGTCGCCGCCCGTCGCTATGACTCTCTTCACCAGCGACTCCTGCCCCTCTCTGTGGATTACGACAATGTCGCCGTATTTGTAGGACGAAACCGCATCCGTGATAATCATCCGGTCATTATTTGTCAGGGTGGGATTCATTGAATCGCCCCTGACAACGGCTATGCGGCAGAAGAAGGTAAGTATAACCGCAACGAAGACAACAGCGGATATGACGGATCCGACGATATCATACGTCGACTCCGCCCGCTTTACCATCTCTTCGGTGCGCTCTTTCACTTCTTCTGCCCCCTTTCAATCAAAGTCTCTTGTCTCTCTCAAGATGGATGTGTTTTAAATCTTTCACAGAAAAAATGTCTCTCCTCACTTAAAGTCAGATATAACAATACAGATATCATTATAAACGAATTACTCTTTTATAACAATATAAAATAAAAAAAGAGGACAACCGGAGTTGTCCTCAAAAAGCCGTATGAAATTAAAGCTGTTCCTTGACCTTTGCAGCCTTACCGACGCGGTCACGAAGATAATAAAGTTTGCTCCTGCGAACTTTACCGCGACGAACTACTTCAATCTTCTCAACGTTCGGGGAATTTACGGGGAATACCTTCTCAACGCCTACGCCGTAGGAAATACGACGAACCGTGAATGTCTCTGAAACACCGCCGCCTCTCTTGGCTATAACGGTACCCTCAAAGACCTGTACTCTCTCTCTGTTACCCTCTTTGATTTTAACGTGAACCTTTACGGTATCACCGATGTTGAAGTCAGTAACGTTCTCTTTAACCTGGCCTTCTGTAATTACTTTAAGTGCATCCATGAAATATTCCTCCAATTAAAAAAATCAGAACGTTCATACACAAAGAATTGCCAGAGGACCGTCCGGGAAGTCTGCTCAGACTGTTGCCCGAGCGCTCAAATATATTAACAAATATTAAAGCACATTGCAAGTGTTTTTTTGCCGAAGACAGAAAACGCTTTACAATAACGGAAATTACTGTACAATATTATTACATTTGCAAGAGGGAGACATTGAAGTGGAAGTACAGTGGATCGGAACTGCTACATTGCTGATTAAAAGCGGAAAAGATGTCATACTCATCGACCCGTACAATCAGCCGTACAACAAGTTTTTCCGAAGAATTACAAACAAGGAACTCAAGGGTGTCAAAGCTATTTTCATCACGCACCCTCATCTTGATCATTTTGACCGTACCGACAGGTTTTCAAAACAGGCCGGCGGTGTTCCGATTTATGTAAATGCCCGCGGTATCAAAACCGCCAAGATCCATCATTGGGACACAAAAAACATGTATGAGATAATCGTCGACGACGAAATAGAAGTCGGTAATTTAAAAGTCAGAGTACATCAGGGGCTCCACTGTAACCTTGATCCCATGCTCCTCTTCACCTTCCTGCACAGACTCCTCATACCCAAGAACCTTTTCCGTGCCATAAAGATAGGCATTGAGCTTAAACTCACATACAAGATTGACACTCTCGACATTTTCAGTTTCGAAGTAACAGACGGCGAGAAAACCGTATACCTTATGGGTTCCGCAAACATCTACCAGCCTGACCCGAGACCGGACAACATAGATATGCTCATCTATCCTTTCCAGGGTCTGCGCCTTTCAAATATGTTCCAGCATTCGCTCGACATAATGGGCTATTTCTCAACAAAGAAAATTCTCTTCGACCACTGGGACAACGCGTTCCCGCCCGTCACGACGACAATGGAACTCGACAAATTCATGCCCTTCGTCGAGGAAGCCTATCCTGACACACAGTTCATCATCCCCTGTCGCGGCGAATGGTACAAAGTATAAAACAAAGAACGGCGGTCATCGACCGCCGTTCTTTTTTCTTTCACCTATGAAAATCTGCACCCAGTAATAGTAATACCCGTTAGGATCATCTGCAACATATGCACAAGCACAACCCAATTGTGTAAACTCCGGCTTTAAAATATTTGCTTTGTGGCCGGGAGAGTTCATCCATCCTTCCATAACACTACCTTTGCCAGCCACACCATAGCCATTACCATAACCATATCCGGCAGCAATATTTTCACCGGCTGTATTGTATGAGCCTTTTGGCAACACCGAATAAAACACTGATCCGTCAGGTCTGGTATGATCCATTTTCTCGAGAAGCTCAAGCGCCCTTGTTCTTGCGCAGGCGTTAACAGTAGAATTAAGTGTAAGTGCGCTCAAACCGACTTTCACACGTTCCGCGTTTACCGAATTGAGCATCTCCTGCTCAATCGACAAAAACGACGCAGACGACTTCGCTTTGGTCGTCGTAGTTGTACTTGTAAAGGTTTCTGACTTTACAGTAGTGGTGGTCGTCTTACTCTTCGAGGCCGCGGTCGTAGTTGTTGTGGCCGGTGCGGCAGTTGTTGCCGCCGTCGTCTGCGCCTCAGTCGCGGACTCAGTAGTCTCGGCTTCGGTTGAGTTTTCCTCTTCTGTCGTCTTCTCAGTCGCCTTGGTCGTTTTCACGGCCGTTGTCTTCGAAGACGTACTCTGTTTTTCAGGCGCCACCTTCGCCGGCTGAAATCCCCCATTAATGTAAATAATTCCCAGGACAAGAGCTGCGCACAGTACTATTGATGCGCACAAGATTGCAATTTTCTTACCGTTCATGCAATCACTCCTTTCCGTTGGTACTTACATTATAACACAAAAAAGGCGACCAACGGTCGCCTTTTTCAATGTTTTGTTATGAATTTTTTACGGTTTTTTAGCTCCGCAGACTGAGCAGAACTTGCCGTCATTCTTCATGCCGCAGCTCGGGCATGTCCAATCTGTTGAGACTGCGTCCTCAACCTTTTCGGCAACAGTGTCAACTGCTTCATCAATCTTGGCCTCTACAGCCTCAGCGGTGTTGTTGATCTTGTCAATAACTGTCTCCTCAACAACGGGAGCTTCTTCGGGAGTAACATCAACTACCGGAGCGGCAGCGGCTGCCGCAGCGGGAGCTGCCTGAGCAGCAGAAGGTGTAACTGTTGAGGCGCTTCCGTTTCCGCCAAAGTCAACTCTGGGTTCGTCTGATGACGGGAAGCAAAGCAGTACGATGAAAGCTATGTTACCTACTGACGGTACGAAGTTTACAAACCAGAACCACCAGGGGAAACCTGCGTCACGGATACGACGGATGCTCATTGAAAGACCTGCGATAGCAAGGAAGATGCCCAGAACACTTGCGGCAATCGCGAGAATGACACCGAGAGCTATGAATATGCCGGCTCCCCTGTCCATTGCGGCTGCGATGCCGAAGGGTATTGCGATGATTATTGAAACTACGATTGAGATGATGCATGTCGCGAGTGTAGCCCACCAATAATCGGGTCTTGAAGTCCTGCCTTCAAAGTCTTTCCATCTTTCGATCATTTGCTTAAAAGCTTCTACCATGAAAAACCACTCCTTTTGGTTTATTTACAACTAAATCGTATAGCGGATTTCTTAAAGAAATCTTAAGAAAAACCTACAAGAAGATTATAAATATAACCTTACCCCATTGTCAACACAATATATTGTATAAACCTTGAAATATGTACACTTTGGAGTGTATAATAGTACCAACAAATTAAGGAGGAAAAATATATGGAATATGTTGTTCCCGTTCTCATTGTTTTACTCATTATTGTAGTAATAACAAATGTACGCATTGTACCTCAGGCACGCGAGTTCGTAATCGAGCGCCTCGGTAAGTATCAGACCACCTGGAAAGCCGGCATCCACGTAAAAATTCCGGTTATCGACCGTGTCGCGTCAAACGTTACCCTGAAAGAGCAGGTTGTGGACTTCGATCCCCAGCCCGTTATCACAAAGGATAACGTCACAATGCAGATAGACACAGTCGTATTCTTCCAGATCATGGACGCAAAGCTCTACACATACGGTGTTGAGCGCCCTATCATGGCGATTGAGAACCTTACCGCCACCACACTCCGTAACATCGTCGGTGACCTCGAACTTGATGAGACCCTCACATCCCGTGAGACAATCAACTCCAAGATGAGAGAGGCCCTTGACGTGGCCACGGACCCCTGGGGCATCAAGGTTAACCGCGTTGAGCTCAAGAGCATCATGCCTCCCACCGCCATCCGTGACGCAATGGAGAAGCAGATGAAAGCCGAGCGTGAACGCCGTGAGGCAATCCTCATCGCCGAAGGTGAGAAGAAATCAACAGTCCTTGTTGCCGAAGGTAAGAAGGAATCCGCGATTCTTGAAGCCGAGGCCAAGAAGGAAGCCCAGATCCGCGAGGCAGAAGGTCAGGCGGAGGCCATCCGTGCCGTAAACCAGGCCACAGCCGACGCCATCAAATACTTGAACGAGGCAGCGCCTTCAGACGCAGTCCTCACACTCAAGAAGCTCGAAGCCTTCCAGTCCGCTGCCGAAGGTCCCGCCAACAAGATCATAATCCCCTCGGAAATCCAGGGCGTTGCAGGCCTCGCCTCCGCTCTCACCGAAGCGGTCAAGAAATAAAGCAAAAACAAAAACCGGCTCGACAGAGCCGGTTTTTTATTGCTTTTATTTGTGTTTCAGCAAGGTATAGGCTGAGGCGAGCGCCCAGAGCCAAGCTGTATACATGCCGGGAACATATTTCATATCGTACATCTTTATGCCGGCCGTGTGGGTTACCGCCTCGAAGATGCCCATGCCGCAGGACAGGTATTTAAAAGGTGCCTTGTCTGTGAGACACGGGACTACGCATGCCGCGAGAGCAGCGTCTGTAAGAGCGGTATAGGCAAGATCGTCCGGAACTTTGCCCTTGAGTTTGAAATTGTTAAGTATCAGATCGAAATATCCGCCGGACCATTTGCTCTCATCCCAGGCGTGTATGCAGGAGATGAAGAGTAAAATTGCGGCCGCCTTTTTGCTCTTTGATGCATTCTCTTTTCTTATGAGAGTGATGCCGCAGAGAATTGCGGTTACGGCGGTGTATATCTCGAGATACTTGGAGAGTATCTTTTTCATAGATTATTCCTTGGGTTCCTCTTTGGGTTCTTCCTTCTTCTCTCCTTTTGAGAGGAAGTCCTTAAAAGCGACGCCGACTATCGAGAGGTCAATAATGGTGGCGCCGATGAGGATGGCGAGCGCGCCGGGAAAATCGGCAATATTTAAAATTTCAGGTACCATTTTTCTCCCTCCTTAAATCCAGTTCAGCGCTGCGCCGACAATAATGCCGACTATGTCAAGCGCCGCAAGGACACCGACTGCCTTGAATGACTGTTTTGTCGTCGGACGGTCGTATGTGTAGTATGCGGCTGAGAAGAACGGAAGGTAACCGATGATCCAGAGAATCCACGGGCAGCCTCTCTGCCAGAATGACCATTCCCAGGTAAGTACGTTTGCGTAGTTCAGGAAACACTCAACGCATACCGCGAGGGTTGTCATTACACATGCGAAGAAGATACGGTTGTTGATGCCGAGGATCTTTGCCTTCTTGTCCTTCGGAAGCATGAGACAGGACGCAATACCCATAATGAAGAACATGAAAGAGATTTCAATGTTGTATCCTATGAGGATATTGAATGCAGAGCCCTGCCCCGCGAGACCTATGCCGTTTATGTCAGCGCCCGGAGGTGTACCCCAGACGGGTGCGTGGCCTGAGACGGCGCAGATATAAGAGTTCCAGATCTCATTCCAGATATCCACAAGCCATAAAGCCGCGCCGGCAAGTACAAGCTGTACATGTCCTTCGCTCAGTTCTTTGCTGACAATGTAGATAAATATCAGGAGAATCGGGATGATGTACCACTGCATTGAGAGGTTGGGTTTTCTCAGCACTTCCCATGCAGCCTGCGTGAATTCCGAATAGTTCGGATTTGCGATAAGCAAAGCTTGCAAATCAATTTCCCCTTTCTATTTGGTTTTCTCGTACGTTGTAAACCTGAAGTTTACCCCTTCAAAACTGAACTCCTGCGATTCACTCTTCAGTTCCCAGTCGGGATTCTCGTCGAGGTTCGGGAAGAATGTATCGGCAGGTTTTTCAGCATCGATTCTGGTAATGTATGCCCTGTCGCATTTTGAGAGAAGCATCCTGTATACTGAGGCGCCGCCTATGACAAACACAGGTTCCTCAAGATTTAACGCCTCGAGTTCCTCAGTGCTGTGAACCACCGTGACTCCGTCCTTTTCGTAGGTCTGACTTCTGGTGAGGACTACATTACGGCGGTTTTTCAGCGGTTCTCCGCCCGAGAATGATTCAAGGGTTTTTCTGCCCATTACAACAGTCGCGCCCTGCGTCATTTTGCGGAAATACTTCATATCCTCGGGGATGTGGAAGAGGAGATCATTGTCCTTTCCTATACCCCAGTCCTTTGCGACAGCGACAATAATGTCCATCTTTTCTCCTTAAACGGCTATCGGGATGTTCTTGACCTGAGGGCCTGCCTGATAGTCTTCAACATGAAGGTCGTCAGTCGTGAACTCATAGAAGTCCTTGACATCGGGGTTAAGCCATACCTTCGGTGCGGGATATGTCTCGCGTGTGATGAGTTCCTTGATTATCGGAACATGACGGTCGTAGATATGACAGTCGGCAATTACGTGAACAAGTTCGCCGGGGATCATACCGGAGACCTGCGCAACCATCATGAGGAGAATGCTGTACTGGGCAACATTCCAGTTGTTTGCGGCAAGGATGTCCTGGCTTCTCTGGTTGAGGAGCATATTGAGCACGAGATTTCCGTCCTCATCCTTAGTTACGTTGTATGTAGCGCTGTAGCAGCAGGGATCGAGAGCGCCTGTAGCGAGGTTCTTGTACTGGTACATATTTGTCATGATGCGTCTTGAGAACGGATTCTCCTTAAGCTGTTTTAAGACATAGTCCATCTGGTCGATCATCTCGCCCTTGTACATGAACTTCTCGCCTATCGTGTATCCGTATGCGGTACCGATAGTGCCGTTCTCATCTGCCCACTGGTCCCAGATATGGGTTGAGAGTTCCTCAATCCTGTTGGACTTCTTCTGATAGATCCAGAGGATTTCGTCCATCGCGCTCTTAAGGCCTGTCTTTCTGAGTGTGATTGCCGGGAATTCCTTTCTCAGGTCATATCTGTTTACAACAGCAAATTTCTTTATTGTGTAAGCCTTCTCACCTGTGTCCTCCCATACCGGACGGACTTCTTCTCCCTTTGTGTCTACGCCGTTTTCAATGATGTCTTTACACATCTTGATGAATAACTCGTCAGCATAGCTCATTTCTATCGTCTCCTTTCAATAATATATTCCCAAGTATTCTACCATAATTTGTGATAAATAAAAAGTGTCCACACAATATTTTGTGGACACTTTTCGTCTGATTTTTTGTGTATTTTGCCTTAAAGCTGTGAACGGATTATCTTGCCTGAGATGGTCTTCGGAAGCTCTTCCTTGAACTCTACGATACGCGGATACTTGTATGGAGCAGTCTTCTTCTTGACATACTGCTGAATTTCCTTCTTGAGTTCCTCAGTGGGCTCCGTGCCTTTTACAAGTACGATGGAGGCCTTGACTACCTGGCCGCGGACCTCATCGGGAGCGGCTGAGACGCCGCACTCGAGAACGTACGGGAGTTCCATGATGACGTTTTCAATCTCAAACGGTCCGATGCGGTAGCCGGAGGACTTGATGACATCATCATCACGACCGACGTACCAGAAGAAGCCGTCCTCGTCCTTCCAGGCGAGGTCGCCGGTATGATAGTATCCGTCGTACCAGCACTCAGCCGTCTTGTCGGGTCCGCGGTAATAACACATAAAGAGGCCGCACGGCGCGCCGTCTTTGACGTTTACGCAGATCTCACCGGTTTCACCGGGTTCAACTTCGTTGCCCTCGTGGTCAAGAAGGTGAACATCGTAAATCGGAACCGGCTTGCCCATTGAACCTACCTTATGCGGCGCGCCGATAAGATTGCCTATCATGAGCGTGCCTTCCGACTGGCCGAAGCCCTCCATTACCGAGAGGCCCGTAAGTCTCTTGAGCTGGTGGAATACTTCCGGGTTAAGCGCTTCGCCCGCTATGGTCGCATGCTCGACTGATGAGAGGTCGTACTTTGAAAGGTCCTCTTTTATCATCATTCTGTACATTGTCGGAGG
>JAFYJR010000001.1 GCA_017538005.1 Clostridia bacterium
AAGTGATGTGACTATCTATCATATGTTTGGTATAGACTACTACGATGCCATTCTCGTCTCGGGCGAGTATGAAATCGACCAGGTGCGTCAGCTTGAGGCACTCAGAAAACTTCCTGAAAAGGAAGTGGTTGTTGTCGGTCAGCCGTATATGGACACTCTTTGGGCCAAAAAAGAGGCGATGACCGAAAAGCCTCACGAGGGCACGACGGTTCTTCTTGCTCCGTCCTGGGGCGACAGCGCAATTTTCAAAAAGTACGGCGGAAAGATAATAGATGAACTTTTAAAAACCGGTTATCACATAATCATCCGTCCGCATCCGCAGTCATTCAAATCAGAGATTGACCTCATGGATAAACTCATGAAAGAGTATCCTGAGAGCGATCAGCTCGAATGGAACAGGGATACGGACAACTTCGATGTTCTGAGCAGATCGGACATTCTTATTTCAGACTTTTCGGCGGTCATGTTTGACTTCACACTCATTTTTGACCGCCCGATAATATACTCGGCCTCGGACTTTGACAAGAGCCCGTACGACGCGTACTGGCTCTCTGAAGATCCCTGGACGCTCCGCTCTCTGCCGAAGCTCGGCAGAGAACTCAAAGCAGAGGATCTTCAGAGTCTCAAGCAGGTAATCGACGGTTGTCTCACAAGTGAGACATTCGCCGAAAACCGCGAGATTGCGCGCTCTGAGACCTGGGCCAATATCGGCGAATCAGCGAAGCTGACCGTCGATTACCTGCTGAAAAAGCAGGCAGACCTTAAAGAAAAGGGAGGTGCTTCCGATTAAACGCAGGATAATTGCCGGCATAGTGCTTCTGGTACTTGCCGCGGTTCTGGCTTTTGCCCTGGTGCAGAGGCAGAAGAACCTTGAAGCGGAAAGAATTGCGGCGGCGGAAGCGGCTTCCGTCGCGGCCGAAGAGGCAAGCAAGCGCCACGAGGAAGAACTTGAGATGGCGCTTGAGGCTTCCGCCGACCCGAATCAGATTATCTCCTTATCCAAAAAGCAGAAAAATGTCATCGTAATAATGCTTGACCGTGCTGTCGGCTGTTACTTCCCGTACATTATGGAAGAGATGCCCGAGGTCAAAAAGCAGTTTGACGGCTTTACATTTTATCCGAACACATCAAGTTTCGGTACGGTAACCATTTACGGTGTGCCCGCAGTCTACGGCGGTTATGAATACACCCCTGAGGCAATGAACGCGAGAACCGAAGAGAAACTCGTTGACAAGCATAACGAGGCGCTTAAGATGATGCCGAAGCTTTTCACGGACAATGGTTTTAAGGCGGTTGTGTGTGATCCGGCGATAGCGAATTACCAGTGGACACCGGACCTCACAATCTTTGATGACATAAAGAATGTTGACGCGCGCAACTATCTCACGGGAGCCACAAAAGAGGGCGGAGAACTTTCCCAGTATGATAAGTTCATGCTGAATTACGACTTCCTGAGTAATCTGAATAACCTGACAAACAACAGGTCGAGAACCGGAAAATACATTGCCATAGACAATGAAATAACCCACAGATATCTGGCTCTGAACTGGCCCGATTACACGCCGATGCAGGGCAATTACGGCAACTACGGCCCCAGGGAGCGAACCCGTGAGACGGGGGAGACAATTTATCTTAACACCCCCATGCAGCTTTCGCATTACCATGTAAACACCTGTGCCATGAAACTTCTCGGCAACTGGTTTGACTATCTGCGAGAGCTCGGAGTATACGACAACACCCGCATTATCATCGTCTCAGACCACGGATACGGTCTCGGACAGTATGAAAGCATGCAGTACGGTGCGACGGATCTTTTATACTACAACGCGCTTCTGCTCTTTAAGGATTTCAATTCGGATGAGCCGATAAAGTATGATGATCAACTCATGACAAATGCCGATACACCTTATCTTGCAACAAACGGCCTTATCAAGAACGCGAAGAACCCCTATACAGGTAAAGTTATTGCCGAGACGGTAAAGAAGGATGAGATACACCCTTATATAGGCCACAACTGGCAGATTGAGACAAATCAGGGCAACACTTTCGGCGGCAACACCTACTTCGTTGTCCATGACAATATTTTCGATATCAACAACTGGTCCACGACCAGGATAAATCCGGGAGGATAACATGACTTTCGGCAGCGTAATCTATAACATTTTTATCGGCCCCTTGGAGCTTTTCTTTGAGGTCGTGTTTACGCTTGCCTTCAGACTGGTACAAAACCACGGTTTGTCGATAATTTTCCTGAGTCTCGCGATGAATTTCCTCGTCCTGCCTCTCTACAGACAGGCAGATAAGATGCAGGCAAAAGAGAGGGATATTGAAAACGCTCTCGCTCCCGGAGTGAAACATATCAAGAAGACATTCAAGGGCGACGAGCAGTATATGATACTGCAGACTTACTATCGCCAGAACAATTACAAGCCGACAGATGCCCTGAAAGGCTCGGTATCGCTGCTGCTTGAGATTCCTTTCTTTATAGCGGCGTACCATTTCCTGTCGCATCTGACGGCTTTAAACGGTATACCTTTCGGTCCGATAAAGGATCTCGGCGCGCCTGACGCACTTCTGGTAATCGGCGGTCTTACACTGAATCTCTTGCCGATTCTGATGACGCTTATCAATTTCGTATCGAGCGCAATTTATCTGAAGGGCTTCCCGATAAAGTCCAAGGTGCAGCTCTACGGAATAGCGATTATTTTCCTTGTCCTTCTTTACAGATCCCCGGCGGGACTTGTATTCTACTGGACACTGAACAATCTGTTCTCGCTCTGCAAGAACATAGCTTATAAGATCAAATGGCCCACTATCAGACACGGGGCCGAAAAGGACTTTAAAGAGAGCGGCAAGTCGTTGTTCTACTTTGCCGCTGCGTCACTGTGTGTCCTTTTCGGCCTGCTGATTCCGTCGGCTGTCCTGGCATCCTCGCCGGCGGAGTTTATAAACATGGCGACCCTTAAAAACCCGCTGGTTTACCTTGTTGGCTCACTGACTCTGAGTATCGGACTCTTTGTCGTGTGGTTCTCGGTATTCAGAATGCTCGCGGGCGACAACGGCAAGAAATTCATGGGCTTTCTGGTCTGGGCGCTCAGTATCTGCGCGATAATCAATTATATGGGCTTCGGCAGGGAACTTGGAACAATTTCAAGCACTCTCATGTTTGAAACAAAGCCGTCATTTGGAGTAAAAGAAGTACTTTTAAACTGCATTGTTCTGATTCTCGCCTTCCTGTTTTTATATGTTGTCTGGTACAAAAAATACGAGATTGCGAAACTCTCTGCCCTTGTCATCTGCATAGCTCTGCTCTTTATGTCTGCGCAGAACATAATGCAGATAAACAAGGTTGCGAAGAGCACAATCTCGCAGCTTCAGGTCGCGACGGAGCGGGTTGCGAAACTTCCGCTCTCGAAGAAGGGGAAAAATGTCATCATAATTATGATGGACCGCGCGACGAGCGCTTATATCCCGTTTATCCTGAATGAAGATA
>JAFYJR010000003.1 GCA_017538005.1 Clostridia bacterium
GCAGAGTATCCTTCGGGTATCATTGATTCACTTGTTTCTTGTGGTGCTGACGTTGTTGCTGTCGATGCGCTTAGAATTGCTCTTGAGGCAGGAAACGCAAAGGCAGTAAATGTTGCTCTGATAGGTGTTATGGCCAAGTCCACTGATATTCCTTTTGATGTTTGGATTGACACTATTAAGACAACGGTGCCTCCTAAGTTTCTTGAACTGAATCTTAAGGCCTTTGAACTTGGGTACAATTCCTGATAAAAAAATGAGGACCTCGGTTGAGGTCCTCTTTTTTTGTGTTTTTTCTTTTTTTGTTTCGCTTATTTGTCGCCGCGGATCTTTCTGAGAATTGCGAAGATCTCCTGTCTGTCGTATACGGCGTATGTCGGGTAGATGATCATCTCAAGCATGATGGAGTCTGCTATCTCGTCTAAGTGCTCGTCCTTGATCTCGGGGATGAACTCGGGGATGCCGTAGGTTCTGCAGTAGTTGCGGATCCACTCAATGATCTGCTTGGCCTGATCGTCTTCATTTGCCTTCGGGTCTGAGATACCTACAAGGACACCTGCGCGCGCAAGTCTGGACTTTGTGAGGTCGCCGTACTCTTCAAGGATTATCGGAAGAACGGAACCTATCGCGCGGCCGTGTACAAGGTGGTATTTCGCGCCGAGCTTGTGGCAGAACGGATGAACATAGCCGGTGAACTCGAAGTTTAAGGTCTGGCCGCCGAAGTAAGCTGCCTGGCAGAGGGCCTGACGGGCTTCGAGGTCTTTGCCGTTGTTGTACGCTCTGTCGATGTTCTCTTTAACGAGTCTCATGCCGCGGATTGCGTACTCGTCGGCACGGGGGTTGTGAGAACGGTTGATGTAACCTTCAAGGCAGTGGCAGAACGCGTCGAGAGCGGTCTCGGCTGTTGCCTTAGGCGGAAGACCTGCAGCGAGCGCAGCATCAAGGATTACGGCCTTCGGACGCATGGCTGTGTCGGATACTGTGATTTTCTGGTCAGTTCTGACATTGGACATAACGGCGGCGACTGTGCTTTCCGAACCGGTGCCTGCCGTTGTCGGGATTGCCATAAGGAAAGGTACTTTCTTCTGCTTTCCTGCGAATGTTACGGGGAAGTATCCCATGGCTCTGCCGAGTTTCTCAGCGGTGAGATTCGGTCTTGCCGCGTTGCAGAGTGCAACTTTCGCGCAGTCGATGGATGAACCGCCGCCTACAGCTACGCCGCAGTCACAGCCTTCACTCTTGTAGAGGGCATATGCCGCGTCGATGTTCTCGATGGTCGGGTTGGGTTCAACACCGTCGAAAATCGCGTACGGGAAACCTGCCGCATCCATTGCATCGGTCATTGTCTTGAGCACACCGAGACTTACGAGGACCTTATCTGTTACGATAAGGGCCTTTTTGCAGTTGTTGATTTTTAAGATTTCAACAGCGCGGGCGCTTGAGCCGGGGCCTTCGATAACATCCTGGAAAGGTGTTACGTTGGGCCAGAAGAAGTACTCCGATACCGCAATGATGTGTTTGATGCCGCCGACAACTTTCTTGCTTTTGGCCACTTGCGACATAATGTCTTCAAGCTTCATTGTTTTTCCTCCCTTTATTTAATTTTCCACTATTTCAAGCCCATAACGAACAGGCTTAATGACGAATACGTTTTTGTAGCGTTTTTGAAGTTCCGCGGCGCAGGCCCTGGCCGGGATTTCGTTTTCGAAAATCGCGTAGACAGAGGGGCCGGAGCCGCTCATGCAGGCCGCTTTGGCGTTATGCGCGAGCATAATCGCCTTTATGTCGACGCGGTCCGGCACTTCGACAAACTGCTCAAAAATATTCTTTATCAGCCGGTATGCTTTATCATAGTCCCTGTTTGCGAGAGCGTGAATCATGCCTCTCTGGTCGCAGTGACGCAGGTATCCTGCCGTGTCGTATGCGTCATACGCGGCTTTTGTGGATACGCTCTGGTCCGGTTTTACAAGGACAATGTATTTGTCTTCTATCGGGGGGAGAGGTGCGAGTACCTGGCCTATGTCAAAGGCCGCCATGGTGCCGCCTTTGAGGCAGAACGGTACATCCGCGCCTATCTTTACACCTATGTCACAGAGCTCATCTGTGCTGAAGTTTGCTTCGGTCAGGATGTTCAGTGCGTAAAGTACGGCAGCGGCGTCGGCGCTTCCGCCGGCGAGCCCCGCGGCGTGGGGGATATTCTTTTCTATGTGGATTTTCACGCCGGGGCAAGGCTTTTTATCAAGTTTTTGCATAAAAGCCTTCGCTGCCTTGTGAGCGATGTTTTTCTTGTCTGTGGGGATATTTTCATCGGAGCAGGTGATACTTACGGTATTCGGACGGCCTGAAAGTTCAACCGTGACATCGTCGTAAATACCGATTGACTGCATAATCATGAAGAGATCATGGTATCCGTCTTCGGTTTTTCCGAGGATATCAAGCATGAGGTTTATCTTGGCATAGGCCCTGACTCTCACGTTTTTTGCTCCTTTTTTGATAGTTATGGTGTTATTTTATCATAATTCATTTAAAAAAAGAATACTACATTGCCATTTTGGATGTTTTGGTATATTATATTTTACATTAAGTTGGATAAAGAGGAGAGATACTGATGAAGAAATCACTTTTGAAACTCTCATTATTTATATTTACAGTTGCCGCTTTACTGTGCGCTTTTTCCGTCTGCGCATTTGCCACTGAGGGCATTTACAACGTTCCCGACGGCACTTATGAGGTAAAGCCGGGCGAGATTCCCAATGAGGCGGGAAAGGACACAAATGACTCGATCATCGTTGTAAACATTCCGAACTCCGTCCGCATCATTGACAACGGAGCTTTCACAAACTGCCCGAACATAAAGGTGCTTAATGTTGACGGTCAGAGGGGACGGGTTACTTTTGATCCGGCGAAATCATTCTATGATCTTCACGGCTTCAAGGTAAACTACAACACTCCGGCAATGGACACCATCCCCGATTACGCAATTCCCACAACGACGGCGGCTCCCACTACCACGACTACAGCCGCTCCCACAACAACCACCACTCAGGCCACGACGACTACAACTGAGGCCGATGATACAACCACCACAACAGAGACGACAACCGCTCCGACTACAACCGAGAGTCCGAGCACATGGGACGATGTAATCTCCGGCGATGACACCCCCGACGCACCGCAGAGTACGAACAACACTCTCTACACCGTTCTGGCATTTGTCGCCACGGGCTTTGCCTTTATAGGCGCGATAGTCCTTATGGTAATCAAGTTCAAAAAATAGCGAGGTAAAGGCGTGGACAGCAGACTTGTTGAGACGTCAAAAACTGAAACAAGGAAGCTTTTCATACACATATGGGTATGTATAAAGTGGATTGTTTATGCCCTCGTGACAGGTGCTCTTTTAGCCCTTGTTGCGACGGGCTTTGCCTATTCTTTAAACTATGTTACGGCGTTTCGGGCTTCCCATCCGTACATCCTGTTCGGACTTCCCGTCGCCGGTGTGCTCATAGTTTTTCTTTACAAAAAATTCGGCGGTGAAGTCTCAAAGGGCACCAATTCCGTCATAGCGTCAATCAACTCCGACGAGAAGATGCACTTTGTAATGACACCGCTTATTTTCATATCTTCCGTAATTTCGCATGCTTTCGGCGCATCGGTAGGCCGTGAGGGCGCGGCGCTGCAGATGGGCGCGTCAATGGGACATACTTTCGCGAAGCTGCTGAAACTCAGCGAGAGCGATCAGAAGATTATGATTATGACGGGCATGAGCGCCGCCTTTGCAGCGCTTTTCGGCACGCCGCTGGCTGCAGCGATATTTGCCATGGAAGTAATCTCCGTCGGCGTCATGTACTATGCCGCCCTCGTGCCGTGCCTTGTGGCCGCCCTCACGGCCTACAACCTGGCAGCGTATCTCGGAGTTACATATCCGTCATATTCGCTCGGAATCATACCTGATTTCACGCCTTATACTGTCGGTATGACAGCCGTTATGGGCTTTCTCTTTGCCCTTGTGTCGATACTCATCTGCGTCGCGTTCGCCCTGACTGAAAGGGGCTTACGCAGAGGTTTCAAAAACGAGTATATCCGTATTGCCGTTGCCGGACTTGCTGTTGTTCTGATCACTCTTCTGATTGGCAATCAGGACTACAACGGTCTCGGAACACCGGTTATCGCTCTGGCCCTGTCGGGACAGGCGGTATGGTATGCTTTCCTGCTTAAACTGATTCTGACCGCCGTGTCACTGGCCGGCGGATACCGCGGCGGCGAGATTGTGCCTTCGCTCTTTATAGGCGCAACCTTCGGTTGCCTGCTCGGAGGCATCATGGGTCTGCCGCCGGAGTTCTGCGCGGCCCTCGGTATGGTCGCGGTCTTCTGCGGTGTCACAAACAGCCCCATATCCTCGTTTATAATAGGAGTCGAATTGTTCGGCGGACAGGGACTCTGGTTCTTCTGCCTGACAATCGCCCTCTCATATATGCTCTCCGGATACTTCGGTATCTACAAGAGCCAGCTTATCATCTATTCAAAATACAGGCCCGCCTATGTCCATAAGACGGCGATGCGCTGAGAAAGGAAATTCATGTCCGCAGTCCGTGAAGAAAACAAGATGGGTGTAATGCCCGTCGGAAAACTTCTCATATCCATGGCATTGCCGATGATATTGTCCATGCTTGTACAGGCACTCTACAATATCGTCGACAGTATCTTTGTGTCACGGATTTCCCAGGACGCTCTCTCTGCCGTCTCCCTCGCGTTCTCGCTTCAGAACCTCATGATAGCGGTCGGAGCGGGTACCGGCGTCGGCATAAACGCCTTCCTCTCAAGGAGTCTCGGCGAGAAAGACTATGAGACGGCGAACAAGGTCGCGAATCACACGATTTACTTCTGGGGCATTTCCTATCTCATCTTTCTGACCATAGGCCTCACTCTCACGCATGCCTATTACGCGTCGCAGACATCTGACGCCGCGATTATAAACTACGGTCTGCAGTATACGGATGTCATCCTCTGCTGCTCGTTCGGCCTCTTTGCCCAGATGTTTTCCGAGCGCCTTCTGACATCCACGGGCCGGACATTTCTCGCCATGGTGATTCAGATGACCGGCGCCTGCATAAATATGGTTCTGGACCCGATTATGATTTTCGGCCTGCTCGGTTTTCCGGCGCTCGGAATCCGCGGCGCTGCGATAGCGACCTGTACCGGACAGTGCATCGCAGGTGTTCTGGGAATAATCCTGAACTTTAAGAAGAACAAAGACATTGAACTTAAACTTAAGTATCTGAAACCGGAAGGTTATATATTCAAACGAGTCTACAAGGTCGGCATACCGTCTATTGTCATGGGCTCAATAGGCTCGGTAATGGTCTACGGACTGAACAAGATCATCATAGACTTCACAAAGACCGCCGTCGCGGTATTCGGGGCGTACTTCAAACTTCAGAGTTTCGTATTCATGCCCATTTTCGGTCTCAACAACGGTATTATTCCGATAATCGCGTACAACTACGGCGCGCGGAAAACGGACCGTATCTACAAGACAATCCGTCTGGCGCTTGTTTTCGCGATCTGTACCATGTCGGTCGGTCTCCTGACTTTTGAGACGATACCGCAGGTACTGCTGAGTCTCTTCAGGTCAAACGATCCCGCCGAGAACGCGGCGCTTATTGAGATAGGTGTCCCGGCACTCCGGATTATCGGCTTACACTTCATTGTCGCCGGTTTCTGCATAGTCATCGGCTCAACATTCCAGGCACTCGGCAAGGCGAATTACTCGCTTGCGGTCTCGCTTATGAGACAGCTCGTTGTGCTCCTGCCCGCGGCATATCTGCTTTCTCTCACGGGCAATTTAAACAATGTATGGTTCGCTTTCCCCATCGCGGAATGTATGTCCTTCGGGGTTACAACCTTCTTCTACAGAACACGCATAAAGAAACTGATTGATTCCCGGGGTACTGAAAATGATCTGGTATAAAGTAATAATCGCGCTTATTCTCGCATATCTCATAGGTTCCTTCCAGACTTCTGTCTGGGTCTGCAGGACTTTCAAACACATCAACATCAGAGAGCACGGCAGCGGCAATCCCGGTGCCACTAATGTAATGCGGGTCTGCGGACTGAAGTTAGGTTTCCTGGTACTCTTCCTGGATGCCCTGAAAGGCGCCGTGAGCGTCCTTATGGTCAGATACGGATTTGACTGCGACAATGTCGCCATACAGCTGCTCTCCGGCGCCGCGTGTGTTTTGGGACACAACTATCCGTATTACATGGATTTCAAGGGTGGCAAGGGCGTCGCCGCGACCCTCGGCATAGCACTTGCGATAAACTGGAAGGTCTTCCTTATTGCCGGTTTCCCGGCGCTCTTCGCGCTGCTCGTCACAAGGATAATGTCAACCGCGTCTTTGACCTTCGGCATTTTGCTCTTTGTGGCCTTCATCGCTTTTTATGCGTCCTCCGGAAATGTTATCTGGATTGCTCTCACGGCGGCATTTTATCCCGTCATGATGATCTACAGACACAAGGAAAACTTAAGGCGGCTCATAAACCATGAGGAGAAACCTCTGTGGGAGTGGAAAAAGAAATAAAAAAAAGACCCTCGCCGGTATTGGCGAGGGTTTTATTTTTTTATCCGTGGAAAAGATTGTTTGTCTGATACTCGGGTTCACAGGTTAAGTTAATGCCGAGTTTCTTGAAGACATTCGCGTCAACCCGTGAGACTATGACTGTCGAATGCGCTTCGCAGCCCTTGAGATCCTTAAGGTGTTTCATCGCTTTCGCGGCATTCTTGTCTGTCGCCGCGGCGATGGAAAGAGCAATCAGCGTCTCATCCGTATGGAGTCTCGGGTTTTTGCTGCCCAGGTTTTCTGTCTTTAAGTTCTGTATGGGCTCAAAGACCATGGGCGGGATGAGGTGAACCTCATCCTTTATGCCGGCGAGTTCCTTGAGGGCGTTTAAGAGGACGGCCGAACAGCCTCCGAGCAGGTCGGTCGTGCGACCTGTGACGATATGTCCGTCCGGGAGCTCTATGGCCGCGGCCGGAACTCCGCCGTTGTCGCGGGACTTGGCAAGCGACACCGCGATTACTTCGCGGTCGTCAACGGTAAGTCCCGCCTGTTTTATAAGCATCTCGAGTTTCTGGACTATCTCGTTTCCTATGATGCCCTTCTTCTTGTCGCAGAGGGCGGTGTAGTAACGCCTGATAATTTCCTGGTTGGCGGCGGCGATGCAGACATCGTCATCGATGATGCAGTTGCCGGCCATGTTGACTCCCATGTCCGTGGGTGATTTATACGGCGATACGCCGGAGATTTCCTCGAAGATGGCGTTTAAAACAGGGAAGACTTCAACATCACGGTTGTAGTTTACGGTTGTTACGCCGTATGCCTCAAGGTGGAACGGGTCGATCATGTTTACATCGTCAAGATCGGCTGTCGCGGCCTCGTAGGCGAGGTTTACCGGGTGTTTCAAGGGCAGGTTCCAGATGGGGAAGGTCTCAAACTTCGCGTAACCGGACTTTATGCCTCTCTTGTTGTCGTGGTAGAGCTGGGAGAGGCAGGTCGCCATCTTTCCGCTTCCCGGTCCCGGGGCCGTGATGACCACAAGCTCGCGGGTGGTGTGTATGTATTCGTTCTTTCCGTAGCCGTCGTCGGATACGATAAGAGGAATATTTGAGGGGTAGCCTTCTATGGGGAAGTGGCGGTACACGTCAATGCCGAGGTTTTCAAGACGCTTCTTGAAAGCGTCCGCCGCCGGCTGGTTCTGATATCTTGTCATGACAACGCTGCCGACATAGAGACCTATGCCCTTAAACGCGTCGATGAGTCTTAATATCTCAAGGTCGTAAGTGATGCCGATATCGCCGCGTACCTTGTTCTTCTCTATGTCGCCGGCGTTTATGGCGATGACTATTTCGGCCTTGTCCTTAAGCTGCAGGAGCATCTGAAGCTTTGAGTCGGGCTTGAAGCCGGGGAGTACTCTCGCGGCGTGATAGTCGTCAAAGAGTTTGCCGCCGAACTCAAGGTAGAGTTTGCCGCCGAACTGTTCGATACGCTCGGCTATGCGGGCTGACTGCATCTCAAGATATTTCTGATTGTCAAAACCTATTTTTCCCATACAATGCCTACCTCTTCCGCCATTATCACGAGACGTTCCGTCTTAATCCTGCTGGTGCAGGTGGATAATGTGAGAATTTTTTCTTTACCTGTTATTTCATCCGTCTTTATCTGCGGAATCTCCGACTTGGCAAGCTGCTCCTCAAGCCACTTCTTCTGGTTCGCGTCCGAGCCCTTGTTCAGGGCATAGGCGGGATCCGGATTTGAAGTGTCGACAGTGAGCAGGGCTATGATCCTGTACTTGCGTTCTACATTGCCGTAAAGCACATAGACATACGGATGCTTCTCGAGGTATTCGCTGTTTCTGTATTCTTTCAGCGAGCCGAACATAGAGCCGTTTCGGGTGTTGTGGCCGTAGATTACGGTGTTGCTGTCAAGGAATACGCAGCGGTGATCCAGGAAGATACTGCCGAAGTCGGAGTATTGGTTATCATAAGTGTGCTTCAGGTAGTATTTGTTGTCCGTGCCCTGAAGCAGGGGGTAGTCTATGGGCGTGTCCGGTATGCGGATCCAGCCCATGACTTCCGGGTTTATTTCCTTAAGGGATTTGAGGTCAATCGTGAAATAGTATTCCTCTTTGTCGCCGTCTTTCTCATGCGTGTCCTCCACGTATGTCTTGGCGGTTTCGTATATGGCGTCACCTTTCTTATAGTTGTTTACGATACGGATGATCTGGGCAACCGAAAAGATGAAAACCAGTATGAAGAATATTTCAAGGACGGTTAAGACCTTCTTACGCATTGAGCGTTCTCCTTATCAGATGATCAGGCTTTTGCCTTTCTGCCGAAATACCACTTCAGGAAGAAGAGGCAGCCGACTGTGAGCGCGATGCCTATGAAGAGGCAGACAACCGCGTTCTGGATGAAGCCTGCGATGATGAACATTACAAACGAGATACCCGCTACCGTGAGGGCATAGGGGATCTGTGTTGAAACGTGGTTTAAGTGGTTGCACTGCGCGCCTGCCGAGGACATGATTGTCGTATCGGAGATGGGTGAGCAGTGGTCGCCGCATACGGCGCCGGCGAGGCAGGCGGAGATGCCTATCGTACCGAGTACGGAGCCTACCGGGAAGATTGCGGTAACTATCGGGATGAGGATACCGAATGTACCCCATGAAGTACCTGTCGCGAAAGCGAGACCGCAGGCGATTACGAAGATTACCGCGGGAAGGAATGAATAGAGGCTGCCTGAAGCGCCTTCAACGACGGCGCCGACATACTCGCGGGCCTCAAGGATGTTTGTCATGTTCTTAAGGGCGGTTGCGAGTGTCAGGATGAGCATTGCGGGTACCATGGCAACAAAGCCCTGGGGTACGCATTTCATTGCTTCCTTGAAAGAGAGGGTCTTTCTGCAGACCATGTAGATTATCGTGAAAACAAGAGCAACAATTGCCGCAAACGGAAGGGCTATTGTTGAGTCTGTGTTTGAGAATGCGTCTATAAAGCCGAGGTCCATCTTCTGTGACGGATCAAATACCCAGTCGTCGCCGACCATGCAGTTGCCGACATATACAAGAGAGTAAACCGAAACGGCGATGAGAACGAGGATGGGAAGAACGAGGTCTATAACCTTGCCCTTTTCGTTCTGGGCCTCTTCCTGTTCGCCTTCGAAAACGCCTGTCGTGAAGAGGTCGCCCTTCTCCTTCGCGTTCTGCTCGTGGATAGCCATTGAGCCGTAGTCGAAGCCCAGGATTGCGAGAGCTATGATGAACACGAGTGTGAGAAGTGAGTAGTAGTTATAGGGGATGGCCGTGATGAAGAGCTTGAGGCCCTGGCCGTCCTCTGCGTAACCGGAAACGGCTGCCGCCCATGAGGAGATGGGAGCTATCATACATACGGGAGCCGCGGTTGCGTCAATGATGTACGCGAGCTTTGCGCGTGAAATTTTCTTTGAATCAGTGACGGGTCTCATAACAGAACCGACCGTGAGACAGTTGAAATAGTCATCGATGAAGATGAGCACACCGAGAGCGAAGGTGGCGAGCATTGCGCCGGCTCTTGTCTTGATGTGTGTCTGAGCCCAGCGACCGAATGCCGCCGAACCGCCGGATTTGTTTACGAGAGCCACTATCATACCGAGAATGGCGAGGAATACAAAGATACCCGCGTTGCCCGAGACAGCGTCTGCGAGACCGGATGTCGTGATGTTACCGAGTGCCAGAATCGGATGGAAGCCTGTTGTGAGAAGTCCGCCCACAAGCACACCGATGAAGAGTGAGGAGTAAGCTTCTTTCGTTACGAGCGCGAGACCGATCGCTATGACCGGGGCAAGAAGCGCCCAGAGAGTACCGGTTGCGTTTGTCGGACTGCCGCTTGTCGCGAAGCAAAGGATTATGAAGAATACCATAAATACCAGTGCCGCTATACTTGCGACGTCAAATCTTTTTTTCTTTTCCATTTGGTTTTCCCCCAAGATAAGGTATTTGCTCAGCTGCGGCCCGTGCTTCCGAAGCCGCCTCTGTCTTTGCCGTTTAAGCGTTCAACCTCGATGAATTCAATCTCAGGTTGATTTGCCATGATACGAAACTGACATATCCTGTCGTTTACGTGTATCTCGGTGTCGCGCATCGCGAGAGCGGGCCAGTACCACTGGTCGTTGTCGCCGCAGTAACTCGCGTCTATGACACCCATGGAGTTGGTCTGGATAACTCCGAAATTTGTGTAAGTTGAGGAGCGGGGAACGACATGGGCCTCATATCCTTCGGGCAGTTCTATGGCGACGCCTAAAGGTATGAGTTTCCACTCTCCCGCCTTTAATGTGACATCCTCGGCGGCGCGCAGGTCTATCCAGTCAGACTTGCCGTCGATGTAACGGAGTCTTTCAATCTTATCTGTAAAGTATTTGACCTTTACTTTCATATGACCAGGCCTCCGTTTACGCCGATGTTCTGTCCGGTGATGAAGTCTGCCTCATCGCTGCAGAGGAAGTATATTGTTGAAGCCACATCCTCAGGCGAGCCTATGGTGCCGAGAGGGGCTTCCGCCTTGAGAGCATCTATGTCCTCCTCGGAATAAGAGGCATTCATATCGGTGTTTATGACACCCGGGGAGACACAGTTTACTCTTATCCCTGACGGTCCCACTTCTTTTGCCAGAGCTTTTGTAAGGCCTATTATGGCCGCTTTGGACATGCTGTATAAAACTTCGTTTGAGGCGCCGACTTCGCCCCACATGGAGGCGACATTAACTACTTTGCCGTGCTTCTTGCCAATCATCAGAGGCAAGACGGCACGGCATGTGTTAAACGCACCTTTTACGTTCGTATCCATGACATACGCGTAGTCGGCGTCTTCTGTTTCCTGAATGAGGCCGTCGGCGCTGACTCCGGCATTGTTGACGAGTATGTCAATTGTGCCGAAGTCGGAGACGACCGATTCTGTCATTTTTGTGACGGCGGCGGGGTCTGAGACATCCGCCCTGTAGGCGTTTGCGATACCGCCGGCGTCTCTTATCGCGTCAACGACGGAGAGCGCGGCTTCCTCGTTCTCTTTGTAGTTTACGGCCACACAGTGGCCGTGACCCGCAAAGAACTTTGCTGTCGCCGCGCCTATGCCTCTCGACGCGCCTGTGATTAAAACTACCATGAATTACGGTGTGGTCTGAGCAGCTGTTGTGTCAGCTGTCGTTCCTGCGCCTGATGACTGCTGTGCTCCCTGAAGGGCTGTCTGGCTGTCAACAAGCGTGCCGTTCGCGAAGATGTTGCTTATGGCATTTGCTGAAGGTGTGCCCATCTGAACATCATAAACAGCGTTGTTGGCTGTTGTAACCTCGACAACTGATGAGAGTTCGCCCGTGGTCTGGTTGAAGAAGAAACTGTAGGAGTAGTTGTTCTCAACATCCATATACTCTTCGTGAACATAACCCGGGATATCGAGTGAAGCGTCAACATTCATCGGAACGAGTTCAAGCATACCGAAGACAAGAGCTTCGTATGAGGCGAGGATGGTTTTGATATCATTAAGTGTCGCGGTAAAACCTGAGGTTGTCGCGAGCTCCTCGGTGATTTCAAAATAGTAGTTGCCGTTTACATAGTAAATCTTGCCGTCGGCTGTTTTTATAATGCTTGCACCGTCGGAAAGAGAGATTTTCTCGTCGTTTCCGATGCAGGTGAATGTGAAGATGTCACCTGTCTTTGTGTCGGTCTTCTGATAGTAGAAGTTACGTGTAGCTATAAGGGCAAGGTAGGGTTTGATAAGCTTTCCGTCGAAAGAGGAAAGATCAACGTTTACGCCCTGGATGGTTGTGTCCTGTCCATCCGCATATGTCGGCTGAGTTTTCTCCTTTGAACCGCTGCAGCCCGCAAAAGAGAGGACCATAATGAGGATCATAAGGAGCGCAAGTATTCTTTTCATAGTAATTACCTCGCTTTAAATAACATATTAAATCAGGTTATAAAATTACCAGTGTATATTAACATATAATACCGGTCATTTCAAGAATTAAAAAGGAACAAAAAAGTTAAGTTTTATTGGACTTGTCAATTTAAATGTGTTATTATGTTGGGGCACGATTTAGATGCTGGAATAGCTCAGTTGGTAGAGCAGCGCATTCGTAATGCGCAGGTCGCGTGTTCGAGTCACGTTTCCAGCTCCATTTTTTTTGCCCTTTTGGAGGTGCCTTCCCTTGAAGATGGACAGAGAGCGCGTCGAGAGAATTATCTCCCTGTACCTCGGCAACACATTTTCCTATAACACAATAATAGACGTAAGCGATGACTATTGCATTACATTTACGGGAGAGGACAAATACATTGAGCGTACTTATGAAGAGTACATCAAAATGGCCAGAGAACTTATCCATCCGCTGTTTCTGAGCAAGTTTGAGGCTGAGATGTCTCCTGATAATCTGCGTCGTATTTACAGGGAAAAACGCATCTTAAGGGCGGAACTGCTCATGACTGATATAAATGACGGTCAGTACCACTGGTATCGCATCCGTATCATGCCGGTTGATGACGGAACGGAAAATATGACGCTTTTCTTCAATGCTCTTTTGGTTGACGACTATGTCAAAAAGACCGAGGAGAACAGGTCGGAAATGTTCAACAAGTCCGTTATAGACCGCCTTCTGTATAATTACATCCTGGTGTATGTCATAGACCTCTCAAACGGCATGAGCAGGCTTGTCTACTCAACCGAGGGTGACGATTATGATCTTTACGCGAAGCGGTTTGACACCCATCTTGAAATGATGCAGGACCTCTTCGACAACTATCTGTCAGATGACTTCAAAGCCCAGTTCAGGAAGTTCATGGACTATGAAAAGATAAAAAAGACACTGGACTCCGACAAAGAGCGTATGGTCCTCATCTTCCGTGATAAAAACGGCACCGCGTTTGAGATGGTCATCGCGAAATATCCCGAGTACGCGGACGACTATCCGCTTGTAATCTTCTCTCTGAAAGAACTCAGTTAAAAACAAATCCCGACCGTTTTCGGTCGGGATTTCTTATTCTACACCTCTGTAGTACAGGCCGCGGGTGAAGTCGCCCTGCGGCTCTTTTTCGTCTCTGAAAGCGGCAAGGACTTTCGCGACTTCTTCCGGGGATTCGACTGTGAAATAAAGGAGCTGGAAGTCGAGGCTGCGAAGATCCTGCTGTTTATCCGCGAGGTATATGGGACGTGAATTTAAGATTTCAGACGCGCGGCCGGCGTTCGGCTCGCAGGTCACCGGGAAATGAATGCCCTTGCGGTCGGTGAGGCAGAGGCTGCTGCCGCAGGCTCTGCAGTTGCGGCCGTTCTTTACGGGGCAGTTTCGTACCAGCATGAGCGGTGTCCTGCCGTACGCCACGATGCCGCGCGGGAGTGATGCGCGGAGAGCACTGATTTTTGAGAGTTCAAGCTCGGTTGAGACTACAATCGAGTGCAGGCGCATGTCCTTGTACTCCGCCACGGCAAAGCTGTTGTATGCGTTGAGCGTGGGTCCGCCCATAACCTGGAAGCCCTGCTTTCGCGCAAGTATTATGCCGTCTAAAGTGCCGCAGTAGGCGAAACTCGCGCCCTGCGCCTTGGCCTCTTTCAGCTTCTTCCTGACATCGCGCGGTGAGCCGTAGAGGGCTCTGGGTACCTCCACACCGAAGGGAAGACCGAGTTTCTTTACCCGTGAGTATTTGTCCTCCGTCGTGAAGAGGGGAATGATTATTGAGGTCACGCTGTAGCCGTGATCGCTCACGAATTCATCGAAGTTTTTCGGAATCTGATCAACAGATGAAAACCGGGCAATGGAGTTCGGCCTAATGCAGGTGGGATCGTTCTTTTTCCAGACGATTGAGTGAGTGGAGAGTTCCAGAAGGGAAGTCTTTGTGAAGTCCTCAACCGGAATTTTGTATTCGGAGAAATATGTGGGTTTTTCGTATCCCGAGGCAAGTTTCTTCTCGAGTGACTCTAGAACCTGCCGTCTGATGCCGTTTATTTCCGATATCGGTATGTTTATGTCTTCGTCAACTTTTATGTCTGTTGCCTGAACTTTAAAAGGCGTGCCGCCCGTCTTGTGAAGCTGTTCTTTTATCTTTGAAACTTCCGTGGCATGGTGTTGCGCCTTCTGCACTTTGTACGCGCTCGTTACAAATGTGTTGACTTTGCCCGTACTTGCGGATGCCATTAGGGGCTTGTGCAGTTCTCCGGTCAGCGAGACGGAAATCGGTATGGTCTGCGGCTCATGCTCGTAGAGTCTCGCAAGTTCTTTCAGGACAGGAGCCGCGGAGGTAACATCTTCTTTTGTGCGTGTTCCGAACATAGAGCGGCCGAGTTTTTCTGCGTAGTAGCCTTCGGTGAAACCGGAGCGGGAAAAGACTGCGCGGAGCTGTTCCTGAAGTCGTTTTTCATTTTCGGTCTTTATACCAGAGTAGTCGACGAGGTCGCCGGTGCGCTTCTCTTTTGAGGCACGGTCGAGCGTCGCCCGACAGACGGAAACCGCCGCGGCGACATATTCCGGCCGCTTCATGCGGCCTTCAATTTTGAAAGAGGTTATGCCGAGTTCCGCCAGTTCCGGCAAGTGGTCCGTAAGCGACAGGTCTTTCAGAGAGAGGTCAAAACCCGTGCCGCCGGGCGCCGCGAAAGGCAGACGGCAGGGCTGTGCGCAGAGGCCTCTGTTGCCTGATCTGCCGCCGAGCATTCCAGAGAGATAGCACTGTCCGGAGACGGACATGCAAAGAGCACCATGCACGAACATCTCGAGTTCGAGCGTGGTGTTCTCTCTGATTTCCTTTATTTCGGCAAGACTCAGTTCCCGCGGCAGGACCGCGCGGCGGAAACCGAGCTGTTCAAGTCTGTTGAAGCCGTCGGCCGTCATGACACTCATCTGTGTAGAGGCGTGGAGCGGCATATCCGGCGCCACTTCCTTTACAAGTCTCGCGACGCCGAGGTCCTGAATAATCAAAGCGTCCACGCCGATGGCGCAGACGCTCTTTAAAAGTTCAAGCATGGATGAAACTTCGGCGTCGCTCACCAGGGTGTTCAGCGTAAGGTAAACCTTTACTCCGCGGATATGGCAGTAGTCAACTGCTTCTTTGAGTTCTTTTTCCGTGAAGTTGTCGGCGTGTCTTCTCGCGTTGAAGTCGCCGGCGCCCAGGTAAACCGCGTTTGCACCGCATCTGACGGCAGCGACAAGGGAGTCAAAACTGCCGGCAGGAGCCAAAATTTCAACCGGTTTTGTCATACGAATCAGAATGTTTTCATGGAGCCGCCGCGAAGAGAACCGAGCTCTTTCTCAAGACGCTCAACATCGCGCTTTGCGACTTCCGCTTCCATCTTATAGCGGGCTGAATCCTCGAGATACTCTTTTATCTGGGCACGGAGATTGTCAGCAGTGTCTGTGGCTTTCTTTGCCGTGTCAGCGTAGTCGAGTGATGCCAGGATAGCGGCCTGTGTGATGGAGAGACGTGAATTCTCATGAACTATCTTCGTGAGTCTCTCATCAAGTCCGTTCGCAAGCTCGAGAACATATTTCGGATCATCTTCGGTAGAGATGTAGTAGTCGCTTCCGCAGATAGAAACTTTCACTTTGTTCTTTTCCATATCTAAAACCCCTCTGTTAATAATAAGCTAAATAAAATTATAGCATAAGGCACTTTTTAAATAAAGAGTTAAATTTTGGCGCCCGCGCGATACTGCTTCTTTATGACGGGTACGTTTTCAAGAAGCGCGAAGCCGCGCGCCGGAATTTTTACGACACCTGCGTCGACATCGGTGCCTTCGCTTGAGAAGATCTCCGAGACATCGGTCATATAAGGCGGCAGGGTGTAATTTACGTCATCATCGCCGCGATTTACCAAAACGACGACTGAAAAACTTGTGTTGTAAATATCGGTTTTGCGGCGCTCGTAGCAGATGACGCCGTCGGCGGCGGAGACGGGCACGAAGTCCGCGTCGGCAAAGACATAGGATTTATGTCTTCGGACATCACCGAGTTTTCTGAAGAAGGCGAGGAGGTCCTCGTCTTTGTTCTTCCAGGGGAAACTGCCCCTGTTGAAGGGGTCCTTTCCGCCTTCCATACCGACCTCGTCGCCGTAGTAGAGAGACGGGAAGCCGGGCAGGGTGTACTGCATTACCGAGGCGATTTTAAGAAGTTCGACCGCGCGCTCACGCTCGGCTTTGCCGAGTCTGAGTCTCGCCTGCTCGGCGCGCGACATGCCTTCACAGTCAACGCCGGCAAGGCGCGTCAGGATGCGGATGGTGTCGTGGGTGCCGAGAGGATTCATGAGCGAGTCGACAATCTGTTTCGGATAGTTTTCCGTGATGGTGAGAATCTGCTCGAAGAAATCCTCGGCGTTGTCTTCCGCGACAAAGTCGAGAATGGCTTTCCTGAACGGATAGTTCATAACGGAATCAAGTTCGCTTCCGAGCAGGTATTTGCGGCGTATGCCGTAAGCAGTCTTGTTTGACGCGTCTTCCCAGACTTCGCCGAGTAAGAGCGCGTCCGGTTTTACGGCTTTTATGCGGTGGCGTATGGCGGCGATAAACTCGTCCGGAAGCTCGTCGGCCACGTCGAGGCGCCAGCCGTCCGCTCCGAGTTTCAGCCATTTTTCAACGACGCCGCCGGCACCCGCGATAAAGTTGACATAGGACGGAGTTGTCTCGACAACTTCGGGAAGGAGCGGGATGCCCCACCAGGATTTGTAGTCGTTCGGCCAGTTGTCAAACTTGTACCATGAGAAGTAGGGTGATTCCTTGGACTGGTACGCGCCGACAGATGAGTAGTGGCCGTATTTGTTGAAATATATACTGTCGTCACCCGTGTGCGAGAACACGCCGTCGATTATTACTTTCATACCGAGGTGGTGAGCCTGCGTGCAGAGGTCGATAAAATCTTCTTCTTTTCCGAGTATCGGGTCGATGGTGTTGTAGTCGGCCGTGTTGTATCTGTGGTTTGAGTGTGCCTCAAATATGGGATTTAAGTAAATAATATCAACGCCCAGCGAGGCAATGTAGGGGAGTTCGGATTCGATGCCTTTGAGGTCGCCTCCGAAATAATCCGTGTTCCAGAGACCGGTCTTGCTGTCCGCCTCCCATTCGGGGACGGAGTTCCAGCCGACAAGTTTGCTGTCTTTCGGCATCATTCTGGTCTTGCCGGAATTTTTGAAGCGGTCCGGGAAGATCTGGTACATTATGCCGCCCTTCCACTTGTCGGCGACAACCTGCTCGCCTGAGTAGACGGTGAGCTGCCATTTGTCTTCCTCGGCGTCAACATATCCTGTTCCGTATCTGCCTTTGTAGAGGCGGTGTGTGAAACCGCCGCAGGAGAATTCGAAACTGTACCAGAAAAGACCGGGAAAGTTGGGCGTGTACGGGAGTTCCCAGAAAACGGAACCGATATGGGTTTCGTTTGTTTTCCTGAAATCGAAGCGCTGTGTGTGGGCGCCGTCCGCGTCCATGACGACCATGGCGGCGGATTCTATGGGCAAGACGCCGTATTCTTCGGGGAGAAGAAGACGGAATACCACAGTCTCACCCACGGCGACGGCGCCGTAGATGCTCTTGTAAGCTTTATCTCGGGAATTGTAGATATGCTCGGGCATGGGCTTCCCTCCCGGAAAAATTATTTTACGGGTCTGACATGCCAGATGTTCTCGGCGTACTCAGCTATGGCTCTGTCCGCGGCGAAAATGCCGGCGCCGGCCGTATTCATAAGAGACATACGGGCCCAGAGCATCTTGTCCTTGTACGCGTCCATCATGGCTTTGCGTGTAGCGTGATAGTCGGTGAAATCAGCCATTACCATATAGGGATCAAGATGGATGACATTTGCTATCTCGGGGAACGCGACACCGTTTACGCCTTTGTTGATGAAGTCAATTACGCGGCGTATCTGGGGGTTCTGGTTGTAGTAGCCGTAGGGGTCATAGTGTGACTGAAGTTCAGCGACTTCCGGTGTTCTCATACCGAAGATGAAGATGTTGTCGTCGCCTACGGCGTCGTGAATCTCAACATTCGCGCCGTCGAGAGTGCCTATTGTTACGGCGCCGTTTATCATGAGCTTCATGTTGCCGGTACCGGAAGCTTCGGTACCCGCGAGCGAAATCTGCTCGCTTATGTCGGCTGCCGGCATGAGGTGCTCGGCCAGGGAGACGTTATAGTCCTCGAGATAGACAATCTTTATCTTGCCCTTTATGTCCGGGTCGTTGTTTACGACCTCGGCGAGGTTGCAGATAAAGCTGATTATCTTCTTGGCCATAAAGTAGCCGGCAGCGGCCTTCGCGCCGAAGATATAGGTTCTCGGCGTGAAGTCTTTTTTCGGATTATCCTTGAGTTCAAGGTAGTTGAGTACTATGTCGAGCGCGTTTAAGAGCTGGCGCTTGTACTCGTGGAGACGCTTGACCTGGACGTCGAATACCGAGTTCGGGTCTATGTCTATACCCTGTGTCTCCTTGATGTATTTCGCGAAAGCGACTTTGTTTTCGTATTTTATCTCGGCAAAACGGGTGAGAACCTTCTCGTCGTCGGCATATTTCTTAAGTTTTTCAAGTTCCATGCCGTTATAGACGAAGTTTTTGCCGATGAGTTTCGCGATGTAGTCAGTAAGCTCGGGGTTTGACTGGCAGAGCCAGCGCCTGTGGGCTATGCCGTTGGTGACATTTGTGAACTTCTTCGGAGTGAGTTTGTAGAAGTCATGGAAGATAGTGTCCTTCAGAATCTCACTGTGAAGGGCGGAAACGCCGTTGACTGTATGGCATACCGCCACGCAGAGGTTTGCCATGCGGACGATGCCGTTTGAGCAGATGGCCATGTTATCCACTTTTTCGGAGTCATGGTAGATGTCCCAGACGAAGGAGCGATAGCGGTTGTCTATCTCCTTGATAATCTGGTAGATACGCGGAACGAGGGTTATCATGATGTCCTCGGGCCAGCACTCGAGGGCCTCTTTCATAACC
>JAFYJR010000027.1 GCA_017538005.1 Clostridia bacterium
GAGTGTGTGTCGCTGGTGACGACGGACAGCAAGAAAAAGAATCTTGAGAATTATGTGAAGTATATTGAGGATGCCGCGGCAAACGGCGTAAATATTCTGGTGCTGCCGGAATATTCCAGCACAGGTTTGTCGGACGACATAAGCATGAACTATGTGAGCGCTGCGGAGCGCAGGCATTTTCTTGAAAATGCCGAACTCATACCGCAGGGCGAAACGGTTTCGCTTATGTGCGAAAAGGCGAAAGAACACGGTCTCTACATATGCTGGACTATGATAGAGCAGGATCAGTTTTATGATGACCGCATCTACAATACTGCTGTTTTGGTGGGCCCGGAGGGCCTTGTCGGAACATACCGCAAGGTGCACCGCGCGGGAACGGAAAAGATGATGTTTTTAGCCGGTGACAAAGGTTCCGACGTCTTTGACACTGCCTACGGCAAAGTGGGTCTCATTATCTGTTTTGACAAGAATTCCCCCGATACCGTTCGCGCGCTTAAACTTAAAGGTGCGGAGATAATTATCAATCCGACCGCGTGGCCGGGTCTCGACCGAAGGCTCGGAAACTTTGATGTATCGATGCAACTGCATCGATACGCGGGCAGGAACCGGGCCTTCGAAAACGGTGTCGTCTATGTCGACTGCAACCTCGGTTGCAGGCCCGACGACACCCTGAATGCTGAGGCCGGCCACTCCCGTATCATAACTCCTCTCGGCGAGATCTTCGCCGAGACGAAAGGCTGGGGCGAGAGCAAAATCGTTGTCGACATCGACCCTCAGGAAGCGATAGCCGAGTATTACAGAAAGACAAATCTCACTCCCGCGGAGCACCTCAGAATGCTTCAGGAGCAGCAGGACAAGCACGAGAAGTATATGGCCCTCGGCGATGTAATCCTGACCAACATCCGTTTCTACGGCTCAGCAGTTTTGAATACTGTAATTGATTTCCCGACAAGGATGAAATACAGGAAACTCATAAAATAGGAGCAGTTTATGAAAACCGTTTTATGCTATGGTGATTCAAATACATACGGATATGTTCCGGAAACGGGGCTTCGATATCCGAAGGATATCAGATATCCCGGAAGACTTCAGATGCTTCTGGGAGATGAGTACACTGTTGTTGAGGAAGGATGCAACGGCAGGACAACTCTCTGCAAGGAACCGGGGAATGAATGGAAAAACGGGCTTGATTACCTGCGGCCCTGCCTCAATTCCCACAAGCCCGTGGACACAGTTGTGCTCATGCTCGGCACCAACGATCTGAAGAAAATCTACGGCCTTACGGCAGAAGAAATTGCCGCCGGCGTCGGTAAACTCTGCGATGTAATCAAAGAGTTTACAGGAGAGAAACAGGAGCGGGCGGCAGAGATTATTCTGGTCGCTCCGCCTGAGATAGGGGAAGGTATCGCTCATTCGCCTTTCGGTGTTTCTTTCGGCGAGGACGCAATCTCCCGCTCGAAAGAGTTTCCGGATCTCTACAGAAAAGTTGCGGAGGAAAAGGGCTGTCGTTTTTTGAACGCCGCGGAATACATTGCCCCGTCAGAGTATGACTCGCTTCACCTGACTGCAGAAGGGCACGCGATACTGGCCGAAAAGCTGGCTGAAATAATAAAATAAGATAAAAAAGAACCTCCCCATGCGTTTCCGCATGAGGAGGTTTTCATTTGGTTTAAATTAATAGACCTTCTTGCTCTGCTTAGGGTTAGACTTCTGGCTTTCCTTAAGGAACATCTTGAACTTGAGGGTCTCTTCCCACCAGTAGAACTTCTTAGCCGGCGGGCAAACGAATGTGAGAACCTTGGAGATGTCGAAGAGCTTGCAAGGGCTGACCTTCTGCTTGCCCTTATCAATACCCTTGATAGCAGCCTTAGCAACTGTAGTGGGCTCCTGAACCGGGAACGGCTTGAGAGCGAATACAGAGTTACCAACGTTGAAGAAGTTAGTGTTGGTGGCAACAGGGTAAATAGTTGTGAGCTTGATGTTCTTCGGAATCTCGAGATAAAGAGCTTCCTGGAAACCGTTAAGAGCGAACTTTGTAGCTGTGTAGAGTGTGTAACCCGGCATAGCCATTGTGCCCATTGCGGAAGCTGTGATAGCCATCTTACCCTCGCGGCCGTTGAGGTGAGCGAGGTACTTCTGATAAGTGTAGATGGGGCCGTATACGTTAACCTTGAAGATCTTGTCAATCTTCTCATAGTTTACGTAATCGAACTTCTCATAATACGGGAAACCTGAGTTTGCGATGAAGATGTCGATCTTGTCGAAGAGCTCTTCTGCCTTTGCGAAGATAGCGTCAATGCCTTCCTTGCTGCCTGTATCAGCGTTGAAAGCGATAACGTTGGAAGCATAGTCGCTGAGCTTCTCTTCTGCTGTACGGGAACATGTAAGGATTGTGTTGCCGAGTTCGGGCTCTGCAAGCATCTTCATCATCTCAAATCCGATGCCGGATGTTGAACCGGTGATAACGATTTTGCTGTTTTTAATCATTTTGAATTCTCCCTTTCAAAAATTAAATACATTATTTAAGTGCCATAGCCGCACGATAAGCAGTGTGTGTAGCGCTTGCGATACGGCCTGACTTGATAGCGTCGCCGACGTCGATTGTTGTAGCAATCTTCTTGATGTCGTCAGAAAGACCTGTGGGACGAACGCCGAGAGACATGATGATAGCGTCGCAAGGGATGTTCTTGAAGCGCTCAGGAATCTCTGTGTTCTGAACCTCTACGCTGTCCTTACGCATTTCCGTAAGTTTCCAGGACGGATAGAACTCTGTGCCGGCCTGCTCAAGCTTCGGAATAACGTCAACCTTGTGCTGAATCCATGTGCCCGGAGCGATTTCGTCAGCCATCTCAACGATAGCGACCTTGTTGCCCGTGTCAACGAGGTACTCAGCTGTCTCAAGACCTGTCATACCTGAACCGATAACGGCAATCTTCTTATTCTTGAACTTAACGGAACCGTCAAGTACCTGATTAGGAGTATAAACGTTGGGAAGGTCATAGCCCGGAATCTTCGGAGTAATCGGCACACCGCCGGTTGCGTTGAAGATGTAAGCGGGAGCAAGTTCCTTAACGTTGTCAACAGTAGCCTCTGTGTTAAGACGGATGTCAACACCGAGAATCTTACACTGTGTCTCAAGGTCTTCTGTTACCCAGCCGATCTTATACTTGTGAGCCGGAGCTGCAGCAAGGAGGATCTGGCCGCCAACTTTGGGAGCCTTCTCAAATACTGTAACTTTGAAGCCCTTCTGAGCAGCTGTGCGGGCAGCCATGAGGCCTGCAGGGCCGGCGCCTATAACAACTACGCTGCGGCCGTTGCCGACCTTAGCGGGCTCAAGCGGGAATTCAAGTTCGTTACATGTACGGGGGTTAACTGCGCACTGTCCGGGGAGACCGCCTGCAAGGGCGTTGCTCATCATGGACTCAAGGCAGTACAGGCAGGACAGGCAGCGGTTGATCTCATTTGAGCGACCTTCCTTAGCCTTCTTAGCCCAGTAAGGATCAGCAAGGAGCGGACGGCCGAGGCCGATAGTATCCTGGTAACCCTCTTCAATAAGCTTCTCAGCCTGCTCAGGAGTACGGATAACGCCTGTGTTACCTACAGGAATGCTTACAGCTTCCTTGATGGCCTTACCGTTTTCTTTACGCCAGCCGAGGTCGAAAGATGTGGGCTCGCACCATGCGTTCATGCAGTCATAAGTACCGCAGGAAAGCTCGAGGTGCTGGATGCCGTAGCTCTCAAGCTTCTTGGCAATTTCAACACCGTCAGCAAGGGTGTAACCTACATCGTAACCGAACATACGATAGTACTCGTCAGCTGAAAGACGAGCGGAGATGGGATAGTCGGGTCCGCAGAGAACATGGATCTTGTCGATGATGTTCTTTACGATACGAAGACGGTTGTCAAGAGATCCGCCGTATTCATCTGTACGATGGTTTGTATACGGGGAAATGAACTGCTGAAGGAAATAGCCGTGTGAGCAGTGAAGCTGAACACCGTCGATGCCGGCCTTCTTGCAGCGAAGAGCACCCTGTGCAAACTCGTCTTCGAGTTTCTCGATTTCCCAATGAGTAAGTGCACGAACCTTCTGTGTCTCATCGATAGGTGAGCAGGCAAGGTTTGCGGGAATTCCGCCGGAAGCGGAAACAGTGCGGGGATAAATCTTGTGAAGGAAGGGCTTTTCAAAGTAATCGAAATACTTTGTCATGCCGAAGAACAGTTTCCACCAACCATTCCAGCGACGTCCTACAACGTCAGAGAGCTTCCAGACCATAACGATAAGCTGATAGGTCTGACGGCCCGGGTGATGGAGCTGTACAAAGATCTTGGAGCCTTCCTTGTGAATGGAATCGGCGAGCTTTGTGAGGCCGGGGATGCAGCGGTCAGATGTTACTGAGAGCTGTCTGGGGCCTGTACAACCGGTCCAGTCACTGATACGGGTAACCTCAGTCTGGATGAGACCTACGCCACCCTTTGCACGCTCTGTGTAATAAGCGATGCAGCGGTCGCCGGCTGTACCGTCCAGCTCGGCAACTTCCAACAGCATCGGAACCAGTGTTATACGGTTAGGTATCTCGCAGGTACCGATGTTGAAGGGTTCAAAGAGTTTAGGAAAATTTTCGCTCATTTTGATCTCCTTTCGAATAATACAATCATAAATTGTATAAATAATGCGCAAAGAATATTATAAGTAAATATACCCCTAATTTCAAGGGCGACGGGGCATTAAAAATTGTCACTTTTTTAACAGTCTGTACTTTCTCTTTTTACATACAATATATTGTGTGTTATAATCAATTTAAACCATTTCGAGAGTGACAGGAGACAAAAATGAAAACTACCGTAGTCGCCACAGAGATACTCAGCATAATGGTTCTCCTCATGCTTCTTTACGGAAGTATTTTCGAGGTCAACCGCAAGATTAAGAAGAACAATGTATACATCCTCTCCGTCGTCCTGTGCATACTGGCGCTGGTCGCCGATATGCTTGCGTGGATACTTGACGGAACAGCCGCGCCGGAAAGACTGATCTTCATGTCAGACCTTCTGACATATGTGCTCGGATATGTAATAATCACATCGTACAGCTTTTACATAATGGAGACAGTCCGCGAGAAAAAGCCCGTACCTAAAGTATTTGTAAGGGTTATCCTGACACTCGCAATTGCCGCGGTTGTCTTTGTTGTCATAGGTTCATTTGCGAACAAGGTCTTCTACATTGAAAACGGTTCATACCATACGGGTCCCTGGTACAGACTCACCCAGATCTTCACCGGACTTGTAATGCTTTTCAATCTCTACCTGATACTCTCAAACGCGAAACTGTTCGGCAGGCATGACACCATTGCGCTGATGTCATACATTGTCTTCCCGATTATAGCGACAGTTCTGCACTTCGTTCTTCCGGACATCTCACTGACATACATTGCGAGTATGTTCTCACAGGTCACAATCTACATCATGCTCCAGGCGGAACAGGAAGCGGAATTTCGAACCCGCGAGCGCATCCTGCTTGAAGTTTCAAACACCGATACGCTCACCAGACTGCAAAATCGCCGCGCCTATGATGAGGCCCGTTTTAAGCTCAGAGACATACCTTTCGTCAACGCGCTATTCCTTGATGTCAACGGTCTCAAATACACAAACGACAACTTCGGTCACAAAGCGGGCGATGAACTCATCACTGGCTTCGGCAACATCCTGCGCAAATTCTTCGCCTATGACGACATATTCCGTATCAGCGGCGATGAGTTTGTCATACTGAATTCCTCGATGACAGAAGATGAATTCAAAAAGAGCATCGACGGATTTGACGCGGCGCAGTATAAGGACGACAAACCGCTTTCAGCGTACGGTTCCTCCCGCGGCCCCGGCTCAGAGATAGCCGATGTGGTAAAGGCGGCGGAACAGCTGATGTACAAGGAAAAGGAAGAATTCCATAAGAAGTATCCTGATTTCAAGGGCAGATAAATAAAAAAGCTGCAGCCAAGGGCTGCAGCTTTCTTCATGTCATTCAATTATGCCGCCGGCCAGGACGTGGCCGGAGTCGTCGTAAAGGACGGCGGACTGGCCGGGCGTGGCGGCTTTGACAGGTTTGTCAAAGTTGATTTCGATGCGGTCATCGTCAAGCCGCCTGACAACCGCAGGTTGTGCCTCGTGATGGTATCTCACTTTGACATTGCAGGTAAGTTCATCCGCAATGTCTTCAATGCCCATGAAGTTTACCGCGCGGCATGTGATACGGGAACTGTATAAAGAGTCTTCAGTGCCGAGAACAACTTCGTTTGTCTCGGCATTTATTTTTTTGACATAGGCGGGATGGCCGAGGGCTATCCCGAGGCCTTTGCGCTGGCCGACAGTGTAGTGGATGATACCCTGATGCTCACCGAGCACCAGGCCTTCCTCATCCACGAAGGCGCCTTTCGGCGGCACCCTGTCGGCCGCCTCTCTTTCTATAAATCCGGCATAATCGTCATCGGGAACAAAACAGATTTCCTGTGAGTCGGGCTTTGCGGCGACGGGTATGCCTGCCTCTTCGGCAATCTTTCTGACCTCATCTTTGCTGAGGTCGCCGAGAGGCATAAGTGTCGCCGCAAGCTGTTCCTGTGACAGCCGATAAAGCATGTAGGTCTGGTCTTTTTCCGAGTGAGAAGCCTGCTTTACAGTGTACCTGCCGTTTTCCAGTTTTACGACATGTGCGTAATGTCCCGTGGCGACGAAGTCCGCCTTCATCACCTTGGCAAAATACATCAGCCGTTCCCATTTGATACACCTGTTGCAGACAACACAGGGATTTGGTGTGAGGCCGCTGATATAGTCCTCAACGAAAGGCGAAATAACTTCTGTTTTGAACTCGGAAATGCAGTTTAAGGTGTGGTAAGGAATGCCGATTTTCCGGGCGGCAGCGGCTGCGTCTTCAATCTCACAGCAGCGGCTCTCCGCCTCGAGGGTACGCAGAGTAAGCCCGATCACATCATAACCGGACTGCTTCAAAAGATAGGCGGCGACAGCGCTGTCCACTCCGCCTGACATACCCACAATAACCTTAGACATACTTATTCACCGATGATTTTTATCAAAACTCTCTTGTCTCTTTTGCCGTCAAATTCGTAATAAAAGATCTGTTCCCATGTGC
>JAFYJR010000028.1 GCA_017538005.1 Clostridia bacterium
AAGTATCGCTCCGGACGCGAGTGGTGTCACGGCTATGTTGGTAAGCGGCGACAATGCGGATAAATTGCCGAGCAGAAGCATGGTGAGCGGCAGTGTGAAAATGAGCGTCGCAAGAGTGACGAGTACAATTGAGATTACACTCTCAACCCTTCTGCGTATGTAGTAATTCTTGATCAGTTTCTTTTCAAGGGTTCTCGTCGATTTTTGCATCGGCGGAAAAACAACAAGTATTCCGAGTGTTGAAAAAAACGAGAGCAGAAAGCCGGTGTCGCCGCCGGCGAAAGGATTTGCGGTCAGTATTATTGTCGCCGCAAGACCCAGTGAGTTCTTACTGTCAGACTGTTTCAGAATCACCCGCCCCAGAAAGAACACAATCATCGTAATGCCGGCCCGTCCGGCGCTTTTTGAAAAGCCCGTGACGGCCATAAAAAACAGGACAAAAAGCGCCGACAATGCCGCAGCACCCTTTACCGTAACTCCCCTTTTGAGCAGCTCGCGATAAACCATGAAGGACCAGAGCGAAGTATGAAAACCGGAGACTGCGAGCAGGTGGACAGCGCCTGCCCGTTTGAAATTATCATAAATTTCATCGCTCAGCTCATCCTTCTCACCTATGAGCATTCCGGTAAGTGTCTGCGAGCAGTCACCCGGCAGATTTCTGCGGAGTTCATTCTTCATAAACTCCGCCGTATCATACGCCTTCTTCCTGAAAAACCCGATCAGATTCACACTCTCGCCCGTAACCTCGGCCCCCTTGAAGCTGTAGCATCCGAGATAAATATCGCGTGGTTTCGCATTAACCTCATAGAGCTTTCCGGTAAACCTTATCGTCTGATTGATTTCCCCTTCAAAGGACTTTGTTGAAAGCCGGACTTTGTATCCTTTCAGCGGGCCGTCGGAAATACGCACGACGCAGCGGTTCGCGCCTCCCTGCGAATGCGTATCAATTGCGATTATCCTTCCCGTCAGTGTCTGCGTCGTGCCCTTATAAGCGACGGCCGGCTTGACATAAAACTCCGTTTTTGCCCAGAACAAAGCGCACGCAAAGAACACCGTGACAAGCACGAGCATCACGGATTTTTCTTTGCGCACAAAAAGAGAAAGTATAAAACCAAACGCGGACGCAAGCCCGAGTACCAGGGCAAATTTTTCACCCGTGAGACCTATGAGCATCAGTGTCCAGACAAGTGTAAAACCAACTCTGAAAAGAGGTACGAACATAAAAAAGGCAGCCCCCAATCAGGACTGCCGTTTTTCTTTAACCCGGAGGCCAGGTCATATCCCTGCCGCCGATTATGTGGAAGTGGAGATGCGGTACGGACTGCTGTCCGCGCTCGCCGATATTCGATACGACTCTGTAACCCTCCTCTGCGATTCCTTCATCTGCCGCTATCTTCGGAATAACGGTGAAGATATGAGCGACGATTTCTTTGTTGGAATCGTCAACCTCATTGACCGACTGAATGTGAGTCTTCGGAATAACGAGGACATGTGTCGGGCCCTGGGGATTTATGTCACGGAAAGCATAACAGATATCATCCTCATAAACTTTTGTCGAGGGAATATCTCCGCTTACTATCTTACAAAAAAGGCAATCCATAATCAGTTTTCACTCCTTCTTCTGCTTTGTCAAGGACTTAACTACGAATGGTCGGGTTTTAAGCACGAACGGTCGTTTCAAGTATCTTTTCAGCCTCTGCGAGAGCCTCGTCGACCTTTGTGAGATCCTTGCCGCCGGCCATGGCGCTGTCGGGTTTTCCGCCGCCCGAACCGCCTGCGACGGTCGCTACCGCGCGGACGATGTTTCCTGCATGCGCTCCTTTCGCCACTGCGTCTTTGCCGCATGCGCAGGCGAAACTGAGTTTGTCGCCGCAGACCGACGCGAATACCGCAACAAGTGAGGCGTCAGCCTCTGCGGCACTGTCGGCCATGGTGCGAAGGTCGCCGCCCTGTACGCCGTCGACCTTGGAGGTTACGAGTTTAAGGCCGCATACTTCCTTTGCATCGCCGAGCATATCCTTTGCGCTCTCAGCCGCTATCTTTGCGCCGAGCGCTTCAACCTGCTTTACTGCATCCTTAAGCTCGGCGACAGTGCTCGCGGCCTTGGTGTCAATATCCTTTATATTTGAAACTTTCAGAGCCGCGGCCGTCCTGGCTATGAGCTCATCATTCTTCTCAATATACTCAAGCACTCCCGTACCTGTAACGGCTTCAATTCTTCTGACGCCTGCAGCAACAGACGACTCGGAAATAATCTTGAACAGACCAAGTTTTCCGGTACCGTCGACATGTGTGCCGCCGCAGAATTCTGTTGAGAAATCACCCATGCGTACAACACGGACTATATCGCCGTATTTCTCTCCGAAGAGAGCCATAGCGCCAATCTTCTTCGCCTCTTCTATGGGCATCTCGGTCATGGTTACGCAGAGATTTTCAAGAATCTTTTCGTTGACTTTATCCTCAACCGCTTTGATTTCTTCAGCCGTCATGGCCTGGAAATGTGAGAAGTCAAAACGGGAAACCGTCGGGGATACAAATGAGCCTGCCTGCTCAACATGGGAACCGAGAACTTCGCGGAGTGCCGCCTGAAGCAGGTGCGCAGCGGAGTGGTTTCTCATCGTCGCAAGACGGAGTTTCTTATCCACATCAGCAGTGACAGTGAGACCTGTTTTTACAAGTCCGTCAGATGCCTGACCGACATGGAGATATACGCCGTTCGCCGTCTTTACGGTATCCTCTACTTCAAATGTGAATCCCTCACAGCTGATGATACCGACATCGCCTACCTGACCACCGCTCTCGGCATAGAAAGGTGTCCTGTCAAGAACAAGAGCGACCTCCTCGCCTATCTCGGCGGTCTCGACACACTCCGTGCCTTTGACGATGCCCAAAACCTTGGAAGTGCTTGAGAGTTCTTCATATCCGAGGAAAACGGTCTCGGGGAAATCCTTTGTTACATCGGCATTTCCTTTCCATGCTTCCGCAACGGATTTTGCCGCGGCATCGGCCTTAGCGCGCTGTTTCTGCTCGCCGAGCAGTTCTTTGAAGCGCGCCTCGTCAACGGTCATGCCGCGCTCTTCGAGCATCTCTTTTGTCAGGTCTATCGGGAAACCGAAGGTATCCTGAAGTTTAAACGCGTCATCTCCGGAGAGAACCTTTGATTTCGCGTTGTCTATGAGTTCGTTCAGCATCTGTGTGCCGGTGTCTATGGTCCTGTTGAAGTTCTCCTCCTCGGCGCCGATGACTTTCATAATAAAGTCGTGCTTCTCGACGAGATTCGGATATGCGTCCCTGTTCTCCGCAATTACAACCTCGGCTACATCGCACAGGAAAGTGTGGTCTATGCCGAGAAGTCTGCCGTGACGGGCAGCGCGGCGCAGGAGCCTCCTGAGGACATATCCGCGGCCTTCGTTCGAAGGCATGACGCCGTCACCGACCATGAAAGTGGTCGAGCGGATATGGTCCGTGATAACGCGGAGCGATACA
>JAFYJR010000029.1 GCA_017538005.1 Clostridia bacterium
AACCTATGCGGATGATATTCTCAACTTCGTAGAAATTGAAGAGTTCATGCGAGTATATGGCAATGGACGGCATGCCCATACCGGATGCCATAACCGATACGCGGGTGCCCTTGTAAGTGCCAGTATAGCCCTGTATGCCGCGGACATTGTTTACCAAAACGGCATCAGACAAATAATTATCTGCAATGTATTTTGCCCGCAAAGGATCTCCGGGCATCAAAACGGTCTTCGCGAAATCCGCGGGTGAAGCGGTGTTATGCGGCGTGGGTGTCATCAGAACATCTCCTTTATCTCTTTCATGTGGGCCATACCGACATCATATCCGTGCCGGTAAAATGCCGCCAGTTTATCTGTATCGCTCTCCATCGAGCCGATCATTTTATCAGCGTCAGGACGCAGAACCAGGGCCTTCCCCTGCTTTTCAAGTTCAAGAATAAAATCCATCTGTGCGTTATACATTGCCGAGCGGTTTTTAAGCGTCTCCGCAAGTTTCGGATACTTACCGCCGACATACTTCGCGCCGGCTTCCATCTTTTTATCAAACTCTTTCTTGCGGTAACCGAGAGGACGGGTCAGAATTACGAGCAATTTATCACAACCGTCGTCTATGGCTTTCTGTGCGGGAACGGAATCGGATATGCCGCCGTCATAGTAAGGCACGCCATTTATCTCAATCGCGGGGAAAAAGAGCGGCTGCGCACAGGTGGCCTTCAGCATGGTGGATTTGTCATCCAGTTTCATACCGTCCAGATACTCAGCCTGTCCGGTAAGCGCGTTCGTAACACCGACAACAACCTTCGTGCCGCTGTTTCTGTATGTTTCGAAATCAAACGGTACCAGTTTCTGCGGCACATCCTCAAAGAGGAACTTAAGACCGAAGATGCTCTTGTCTGAGGCAAAGTTCAAAAGACCGAAATACCTTCTGTCATTTCGGTAAGTCGTGACTATGTCGTAGTTTCTTCCCTTCTGCCTCGAGACATAGGAGACGCCGTCGGTGATACCGGCGGAAACGCCAATTACATAGGGAAAATGCACATCGTTATCAAGCATGGCGTCCATTATTCCGCAGGAGAAAATCGGGCGCATGCTGCCGCCTTCAAGTACAAGTCCCTGCATTACAAGAGTCCCTCCGCTTTTACAATCTTCACTATCCTGCTCGTGCCGAGCCTGTCGGCTCCGAGCTCTATAAACTTCTCCGCGTCAGCCAGAGACGATATACCGCCGGCCGCCTTGATGCGGGTACTGCTCTTTAGGGAATCCAGAGTCGCCTTCATCAGTTCAACATCTTTGAATGTCGCGCCAGCCGTGGAGAATCCCGTGGAAGTCTTTATAAACTCGGCATTTGACTCGTGAACCACCTTTGTTATCGCGACAATCTCCTCTTCAGTCAGCTGACATGTCTCAACTATTACCTTCAGGATTTTGCCGCAGCAATGGGATTTTACCTCATTTATCTCGTCAAGTATCGCACCATACTTACCGTCCTTGAGCCAGCCGAGGTTTATCACCATATCTATCTCGTCGGCGCCGTCGAGAACCGCCTGGCGCGCCTCGTCGCACTTGACGAACTTGGTGCTGTAGCCGTTCGGGAAGCCTATAACTGTGCAGACAGGCACCCTGTGATGCAAGTACTCGGCACACTGCTTGACATAAGCAGGCGGCACGCAGACCGACGCCGTCTTATACTCGACCGCGTCGTCACAGAGCTGCCTTATCTCCTCCCACCTCGCCGTGGGACTCAACAATGTATGGTCCACTTTCGCCAGTATTCCTCGTATTTCCATAATTTCACCTCATGTCAGGTCCGGCATATGCCCACTCATCCAATCGCGAGTCCGCAAACGGAAAACTATTTTCTCTGCGGGCGGGTCACAAGTGCCCCGTCCTCGCGTGCTGAGGTCGGATGCTCCCAGCCGATTGGATTCGCGGGCACATGCCGAACCTTCCTAGTTAATCACTTTGTATATCAATGTTTCCTCAGCAGGTTTGATATCCGAAAACTCGAGGGCGTCGAGAATCATCTGTTCCGCCTGAGGAAGTTTGTCTTCCAAATCGGTGTAGAGGACGGCAAGTGTGTCGCCGACTGAGACGGCATCGCCGGTTTTCTTCAGGAGGGAGATGCCTGCCTTGTAGTCGATGGGGTCGCCCTTCTTTTCACGGCCGGCGCCGAGGACGACGGAAGCGATGCCTATCGCTTCGGCATTCATACGGGATATACAGCCGGCCTGCGAACTTTTAAGCTCGTAAGTATACTTCGGCTTGTTAAAGAGTGAAAAGTCGTCCAAAACGGCAGTGTCGCCGCCCTGAGCTTTAACCATGGCCTTGAGTTTTTCAAAGGCTGTTCCGTTTTCAATCACTTCGATGACCTTCGGTCTTGCCTCGTCTGCGGTACAGTCAAAGCAGGAGGCGTACATCAAGGATGCGATTTCGACGCATACTGTGCGAAGATCCTCAGGGCCGCCGCCTTTTAAGACTTCAACTGCTTCCTGCACTTCAAGGATATTGCCTATGTTGATGCCGAGGGGCGTGTCCATGTTTGTTATAACGGCAGTCATTTTCCTGCCGGCCATTTTTCCTATTTCAACCATGGCGGCGGCGAGTTCTTCCGCGGCAGCCGGCGTTTTCATAAAGGCGCCGGAACCGCAGGTTACGTCGAGCACTATGTGCCGGCTGCCGCCCGCGAGTTTCTTGGAAATTATTGATGACGCGATAAGAGGTATCGACTCAACTGTTGCGGTGACATCTCTCAGAGCGTAGAGTTTCTTATCGGCGGGCGTGAGATTATCGGACTGACCGATCACACTTATGCCGATATCCTTTACCTGCGAGAAGAACTCCTCAGATGAGAGTTCAACCTTAAAACCCGGTATGGATTCAAGCTTGTCGACAGTACCTCCGGTGTGGCCGAGGCCTCTGCCGCTCATCTTGGCCACCGTGCAGCCGAGCGCGGCTGCGACGGGCGCAACAACGAGCGTGACTTTGTCGCCCACACCGCCCGTGGAATGCTTATCTACGGTTTTGTCGCCCAAAACCTCGAGATCAAGCATATCTCCGCTTTTTGCCATGGCGAGTGTGAGATCCGTTGTCTCGCGTGCGCTCATACCGGAAAAGTACACCGCCATACAAAAAGCGGAAGCCTGATAATCAGGAATCGAGCCGTCGACATAGCCGTCAACAAAGAAGTTTATCTCCTCAGTTGTCAGCTCTCCGCCGTCTCTTTTTTTCTTTATGATGTCATACATTCTCACAGGCCACACCTCTTGCCATTATTATACTATAAAAAAGGAAGAAGGACCACACCGAATTGATGCGGCCCTTCCCCCTTTTTAATGGGATTTTAACAATGTCTATTCGTCGTAGTTTTTATCCGTTGCCTTCTCGAAGATGGCGTTGACCTCATCGGAAGGAGCTTTTGTGAGAAGTGTTACT
>JAFYJR010000030.1 GCA_017538005.1 Clostridia bacterium
CTGCTCTACCAACTGAGCTACAGAACCATACCATAAAAAAAATGGCGACCCGGAACGGGCTCGAACCGTCGACCTCTAGCGTGACAGGCTAGCGTTCTAACCAGCTGAACTACCGGGCCATTTTCCCTCGCCATTTTAAGGGTGGTGGGAACAACAGGGCTCGAACCTGTGACCCTCTGCTTGTAAGGCAGATGCTCTCCCAGCTGAGCTATGCTCCCGCACCAATTACCGCGTATCCGCGGCTTGTATAATATACAACAATAATATAGATATGTCAAGCAATTTTTGACAATTTTTTAAGCCTTTGAGGACCTGATAATTTGCTCGATATCAGCCCTTGTGAAAGTGTATTTTTTGTCGCAGAAATGGCAGCAGACTTCGGTCTCCTCATCCTCTAAAAGATTGTTCAGTTCTTCTGCTCCCATGCTGATCAAAGCCTTCTCCACGCGCTGCTTTGAACAGGTGCATTTGTAGGTGGTTTCGGACTCATCGAGGAGCTCAAGTTCGAACTCCGGAAGGACTTTTCGGCAGATCTCTTCGGGGGTGAGACCGTCGGTGAGCATGGTCGTGACGGCCGGAATATCGAGGAGGCCTTTCTCGACCTTGTCGATGGTCTCATCCGTGGCCGTGGGCAAAAGCTGAATGATGAAGCCGCCCGCGGCGATTATGTCCTCGGTTTGCGGAGCGCAAAGGACGCCGAGGGCGCAGACCGAAGGCAGTTGCTCCGAAACCGCGAAATAGTTGGTTATGTCTTCGGCGATTTCGCCGGAGACTATCGGTGTCTGTCCAATGTACGGTTCCTTGAGTCCCAGGTCCTTCATGACCGTGAGGCTTCCGCTTTTGCCCACTGCGCCGGCGACATCGAGCTTGCCTCTGCCGTTTAAAGGTAAAGAAACGCGTGGGTCACTTATATACCCACGCACATTTCCTTCAAAGTCTGATACGGCAATTACGGCGCCGGCCGGTCCGTCACCGTTAAGGCGCAGGGTAACGGAGTTATCCTCGCCCTTTAAGGTGGCTCCCATAAGTGACGCTGCGGTGAGCAGGCGTCCGAGCGCGGCCGAACATACATTGGTTGTATTGTGGATTCTGTGGGCCTCAGCGACGATATCTGTCGAATCGGTTGCGATGACCGTCAGGTCACCTGCCACAGAGATCAGTCTTACAACCTTGCTCATTTTTTCTTTGCCTTCTTGTCGAGTCTTTCAAATATATCGTCATAGCCGCCCGCTCCGAAACTGAGAGAACGGTTAACACGTGAAATGGTTGCTGTCGACGCTCCTGTCTTTGCGACTATATCGGAATAGACGCACTTCTGGGTGAGCATCTTTGCAACAACAAGACGCTGTGAAAGTGACTTGAGTTCGTTTACGGTGCAGAGATCCTCAAAGAATTTTGAGACCTCTTCCTTGTCCTTAAGTTCAAGTACAGCATCATAAAGGAAATTGATGTTTTCGTCGTTTACGCCTCTTATGGCCATGAACAACACCTCCGCTTTAACACTTTAACACGAGATTATCACGGAGTAAAGTGTTAAAGTGTATAACCTTTGGGTTGTTTTTTAGCTATTTTGACAATGTGGCCTCTTCTATCAGGGCTTTTATCTCTTCTGTACCCTCGCCTTTTACCGATGAGAAGGGCACAACTGCCGTTGGCCGGTAGTCTTTAAGCAGGTTGTTATGCATCTCAAGATTCTGTGCATATTCAGTCTTGTTGAGCTTGTCGGACTTTGTCAGCGCGACAATAAACGGTGTCTCTGTCTGATGAAGGAAGTCAAGCATCATAAGGTCATCCTGTGTGGGTTTATGACGCATGTCAACGAGCTGGACAACAAGCCGTATGTCCCTGTCAGACTGGAAATATTGCTCAATCATCTTTCCCCAGCGGTTGCGCTCGTCGAAGCCGTGCTTGGCGTAGCCGTAGCCGGGAAGATCAACCAGGCGGGCAGTGTCTGCCTTATAGAAATTGATTGTTACGGTCTTGCCGGGCTGTGAGCTAACCCTGGCGAGATTTTTTCTGTTCAGTATTTTATTGAGAAGTGATGACTTGCCTACATTGGAACGGCCCGAGAAAACTATCTCGGGCATCGTACACTTCGGGAGCTGTTCGTAAGTACCGGCGGACAGCTCATAGTCGACTTTGTTGAAATTCATAAGAGAGCCACCTTGAATACTTCGTCAAGCTTTGTTACGGGTATGAATGTTATGTTCTTCTTTACAACATCAACTACATCGTCAAGATCAGGTACATTTTCCTTCGGAATTATGACAGTTGTTATGCCTGCTTTGTACGCAGCCATAGTCTTCTCCCTCAGGCCGCCTATGGGCATGACATTTCCCGTAAGGCTTATCTCACCTGTCATGGCGACGTGGCCTTTTACTTTCCGGCCGGTCAGCGCGGAGAGAAGCGATGTGGCCATCGTCACACCCGCTGACGGTCCGTCCTTGGGCACGGCGCCTTCAGGGACATGGATGTGGATGTCGTTTTCTTTATAGAAGTCAGGCGCTATGCCGTATTTCTTGGTGTTTGCCCTGAGGAAACTTACAGCCGCCTTCGCGGATTCCTTCATTACATCGCCGAGGGAACCGGTGAGTTCGACATTTCCCTTGCCGGGCATCACCGCGGTTTCAACCTTGAGCATCTCGCCGCCGACTGCGGTCCAGGCGAGACCGTTGACGACGCCGACTTCATCCTTGAGTTTTATCTTCTCCTTGTACTTGGGAGCGCCGAGGATGGCTTTCAGGTCCTTCGCGGTTACAGTCTTTGAGTAGTTCTTATCCGAGACTATCTCAAGAGCCGTTTTTCTGCAGATGTTGTTAATTTCACGCTCAAGATTTCGCACTCCCGCCTCTCTTGTGTATGAGGCGATGAGTTCGTTGATCGCCGAATCTGCGATCTTCAGCTGCTTTTTGTCGATACCGTGTTTGGCCAGTGCCTTGGGCACCAGATGCCTCTTGGCAATGTGGAATTTCTCCTCAGCAGTGTAGCTGTAAAGGTCTATTACTTCCATCCTGTCCAGAAGAGGGGCAGGAATGTTGCCTTTATCGTTCGCTGTTGTAATGAAAAGGACGTTTGAAAGGTCAAACGGGATTTCTATAAAGTGGTCCACGAAAGCCTTGTTCTGCTCGGGGTCCAGTACCTCAAGCATGGCTGACGCAGGGTCGCCTTTTATGTCCGCAGCGAGCTTGTCTATCTCATCAAAGAGGATGAGCGGATTGCGTGTACCGGCATCCGCTATCGCGGCCATGACGCGGCCGGGCATGGAACCTATGTAGGTTCTGCGGTGGCCGCGAATCTCGGCTTCATCGTGGATACCGCCGAGCGATACGCGAGCGTAGCTGCGTCCCATAGCATCGGCAAGGGACTTGGCTATTGAGGTCTTGCCCACGCCCGGAGGGCCCGCAAGACAGATTATCTGTCCCTTGACATCAGGGTTGAGTCTTCTTACCGCGAGAAGTTCTATAATGCGGTCCTTTACGGCGGTAAGGCCGTAGTGGTCCGCGTCGAGGACCTTTCTCGCGTGCTTGAGATCCAGCTTATCCTTGGTCTCATTGTCCCAAGGGAGGTTAAGTACCGTATCAAGGTAGTTCCTGGAAACTGTCGCTTCCGCGGGAGAGCCGTTGCCCATCTTCTGAAGACGCGAACACTCCTTTAAAAGCTTATCCCTTGATTTTGAGCTTATATGTTCAATGGAATTGATTTTCTGTCTGTACTCCTCTATCTCGTCGGCGGAGTCGGTGCCGTCGAGTTCCTCGGAGAGCGCCCTTATCTGCTCACGAAGATAATACTCACGCTGGTTGTCGTCAACCGCCTGTTCAACCTTCGCGGCGATTTTATCCTCAAGTTCCATCATCTGGATTTCAGAGGTCAGCGTCTCACACATCTTCTCCAGACGCGTTATCGGGTGCATCTCATCGAGTATCTTCTGCTTCTCCGTAAACGGAATTGAGATTACCGAGGCAATGTAGTCGGCAATTGCGCCGGGCTTGTCGTCGGCAATTACTCTCAGCATGACATCCGGAGACATACGGGGAGTGTAGCGGGAGTACTCGTCAAAGATTTCATGTGTCTTCCTTACGAGAGCTTCCGCGTATTCCCTGCGGTTTTTGGCATAGCCTTTTTCGAGCTTTCTCTCCACAAGCGCGTAGAGACATTTGTCGTCCTCAACACCGCGTTTTACGGTGGCGCGACAAATGCCTTCCACTATTACTCTTATGCTGTTTGATTCGGGGATGCCTATTATCTGGCGGACTTTGGCAAGTACGCCCATCTTGTAGAGTTCCGAAAAACTCGGATCTTCAGCTGCGGCATCCTTCTGGGTGATGAGGAATACATCGTCACCCGTGTCCATTGCCTCGCGTACCGCGTTTATGGACTTTTCCCTTCCCGCGTCAAAGTGAAGCACCATGCCGGGGAAAACGACAAGTCCGCGCAGAGCGACGGTAGGGACAAGTTGCATGTTTTCGTCCATATAAAACCTTTATGCGCGCTTTCTTGATTTGGTGTCAGAGCCCTTTATGAGAAGAGGCTCCGGCGCTTTCTTGTTGGCGTTGCGGATGACCTTCGGTTCCTCTTTTCCCTCGACACAGTCTTTTGTGATTACGATCTTTTCAATATGAGTGTCTGAAGGAGAAGTGAACATAACCGGCTGGAGAATCTTTTCCATTACGCCGCGGAGTCCGCGGGCACCGGTCTTCTTTTCAAGTGTCTGCTTTGCCATAGCGACAAGCGCGTCATCTTCAAATTCTATTTCCACGCCGTCCATCTTGAAGAGCTCCTGATACTGCTTTAAAAGCGAGTTTTTCGGCTCTTTCAGGATACGGATAAGCGCTTCCTCATCAAGATCCGTAAGGGCAGTTATTACCGGAATACGGCCCACTATCTCAGGGATGAGACCGAATTTTACGAGATCCTGAGGAATAACCAGGGACATGGCCTCGGAGAGATCCATCTCCTTCTTTGTCTTTATCTCGGCGCCAAAGCCCATTGAGCCCTGGCCTATACGCTTCTCAACAATTTTCTCTATGCCGTCAAAGGCGCCGCCGCAGATGAAAAGGATATCCTTGGTATTTACCTGGATAAACTCCTGCTGCGGGTGCTTTCTGCCGCCCTGGGGAGGTACATTTGAGACAGTACCTTCAAGAATTTTAAGAAGCGCCTGCTGAACGCCCTCGCCCGATACATCACGGGTGATGGAGGCGTTCTCGGATTTTCTGCCTATCTTGTCGATTTCATCGACGTAGATAATGCCGCGTTCAGCGCGCTCGACATCATAGTCTGCGGCCTGGATGAGGCGAAGGAGGATATTCTCAACATCCTCACCGACATAGCCGGCCTCGGTTAATGTCGTGGCGTCGGCAATGGCAAAAGGCACGTCGAGCATACGCGCGAGCGTCTGCGCAAGCAGTGTCTTGCCGACGCCCGTCGGGCCGAGCAGCAAAACATTGCTCTTCTGAAGTTCCACGCCGACTTCGTCGCCGTAGAAGATGCGCTTATAGTGATTGTAAACGGCAACGGAGAGCGCAATCTTTGCGTCGTCCTGTCCGATTACATACTCGTCCAGGACTTTCTTTATCTCCTCAGGCTTGGGCAAAGGCTTGCCCGTTGCCGGAAGCTGCGCCTTGTGTCTCGGCGCGTCATCATCGACGAGAGCGTCCGCGCAGAGGCTGACGCATTCGTCGCAGATATATACGCCGGGACCCGCTATAAGCTTGTATACCTCATCCTGCGTGCGTCCGCAGAACGCGCAGTGTATCTGTTTCGGGTCGTTAATTTTTGCCACAGGGCAACACCCCTTATCTCTTAGAAATAACCTTGTCTATGAGGCCGTACTCAAGGGCCTCTTCAGCGGTCATATAGTTGTCACGCTCGGTGTCAAGAGCGACCTGCTCTATGGACTTGCCGGTGTTCTCGGCAAGGATTCTGTTGAGCTTTTCGCGTGTCTTGATGATGTTGTCGGCAACGATTTTGATCTCTGTCGCCTGACCGGTTACACCGTGATCACCGCCGATGAGCGGCTGATGAATGAGTATCTCTGAATTCGGAAGAGCGAAACGCTTGCCCTTGGCGCCTGCGGAGAGCAGGAACGCGCCCATGGAAGCTGCCATACCGACGCAGATGGTTGATACATCGCACTTGATGTAATTCATGGTGTCGTAGATGGCAAAACCGGAAGAAATGGATCCGCCGGGGCTGTTAATGTAAAGGCTGATGTCCTTCTCGGCGTCCTGGCTCTCAAGGTAGAGAAGCTGTGCCACAACGAGGCTCGCTGTCTGATCGTTTACCTGGTCGGACAAAACAATGATGCGGTCCTCAAGAAGGCGTGAGAAGATGTCGTACTGACGCTCGCCTCTGTTGGTCTGTTCAATAACATAAGGTACTAATGCCATGACTTTACCTCCTGTAAATAATCGGCGACGAGAGGCGTTGCCCCCGTCGCCTTCAATAATTATTCTTTATCTGCTTTCTTTGCCGCCGGCTTTTTCTTCGCGGGGGCCTTCTTCGCCGGAGCTTTCTTTGCCGGAGCTTTTTCCTCGGCATGATGATCCTCAGTGGTGATCTTCGCGGCTGCCTTTACTATGTCAAGCGCCTTGGAGCCCTTGAGATCCTTTGCCATCTGCTCTTTCGGGAAAGCTTTCTCGATAACATCGAGTTCAACCTCGTACATCTTGGCCATCTCGTCATAACGGGCCTTGATGTCATCATCGGTTACTTCAACCTTTTCGAGTTCCGATATCTTGTTCAGGGCAAGTCTGCACTTGACCTGTGTCTCGGCGCGCTCTCTGAACTGAGCGCGGAGATCATCTGTGGTCATGCCGGTGTACTGAAGGTACATATCGGGGTCCATACCGGCCTGCTGGATCTGATAGGCGAAGTTCTGGATTGACTCGTCAACTTCGTGCTCGTACATAACTTCGGGAATTTCTCCCTCAACGATAGCGGCAAGTTCTTTGGCGAGACCTTCCTCAACTTCCTGGTCGGAGTGCTCTTTCTTGTGCTCCTCAAGGTGTTTTCTTGTATCGGCCTTGAGCTCATCAAGAGTATCGAACTCGGAAACGTCTTTCGCAAACTCGTCATCAAGTTCGGGAAGCTGTTTCTCTTTTACGGCGTGAAGTTTGCAGGCAAATACCGCGTCCTTGCCGGCGAGATTTTCAACATACTCCTCGGGGAAGGTAACATTTACATCAAACTCGTCACCGGCCTTGTGACCGATGATCTGGTCTTCGAAACCGGGGATGAAGGAACCGGAGCCTATCTCAAGCTCGTACTCCTCTGCCTTGCCGCCGTCAAACTCAACACCGTCAACGGAGCCGCAGAAGTCGATGGTTGTCATATCGCCGTTTTTGACTTCACGGTCAACCTCGACATAGCGGGCGGAACGGTCGAGCATCTGCTTGATCTGCTCGTCAACTTCCTCATCGCTGACATCTGACGGGCAGCAGGAAACTGCGAGTCCCTTATACTTGCCGACTTTAACTTCGGGCATAACCGTTACCTTTACGGTGAACTTCATACCCTCGTCATTTATTTCATTTACAGCGCCGTCAAAGGGTGCGTCAACGAGTTCGAGACCCGCCTCCGCGACTGCGGCGTCAACCGCGTCGGGATAGACGATGTCGATAGCGTCGTTGTAGAACGCCTCTTTGCCGTACTGCTTGAAAATCATTGCCTTCGGAGCCTTACCTTTACGGAAGCCCGGAAGCTGAAGATTTTTCTTCTGCTTCTCATAAGCCTGATCAATAGCGTTGTTCCATGTTTCTGCGTCAACGCTTACTTCGAGCTCATGAACATTAGTCTCGATTTCTTTTGCTGAAATTAAAGCCATTTAAAGCCTCTCCTTTAGATATCTTGATAAAAGCTTATTTATTATAACAGAACACATCTGCTTTTTCCATAGTTTTTTATTGAACCAGTAGTTTAGGAACGAACCCGAGCGAATCAGCTGAAACGAGGTCGAATTTTATGCCCTCATACTCTTCCCTGAACGCATAGTCTATGGCGGCTCCATGAAGATGAGCATAGCAGCATCTGTCTATGCCGGACTCAACCAGAACTTCCATAATCGGCTCACACATCCTGTCCCGGGTTATGGGCGGGTAATGTAAGAACACAATCGGAGGAAGTCCGGTCTCTTTCGCCGCCGCTATCGAGGTGCGTATGCGGCCGCACTCGCGCTGTATCACGAGTTCCGACTCGGGCGAGTCATCGTCAAAGAACCAGCCGCGCGAACCGCATACCGCCACACCCTCGGCGGCGTATGCGTTGTTGAAGAGAAAACTGATGGTTTTAAAGTTGTTTTCCTCGAGAAAAGTCTCAAGTTTTCTCATCGTCTGCCACCAATAGTCGTGATTGCCCTTGCCTATTATCTTTTTTCCGGGCAGTGACTCAAGAAATTCAAAATCGCTTTTTGCTTCGGAAAGCCGCATTGCCCATGAGATATCTCCCGGGATGACAACAGTGTCATCCGGTCCCACTACGGCTCTCCAGTTTTTCTCAAGGCGTTCCATATGATCCTGCCAGCCGCCGAATATGTCCATGGGCTTATCGGCGCCGGTCGAGAGATGTGTGTCGCCTATTGCAAAAAGTGACATCGTAAAACCTTCTGTGTTCAGATTCCGAGCATCGAATAAACCTGCGCTTCCATACCGTCGATTTCGGACACGGTATCAAAGCGTACCGCTCTGTCGCGAAGGCCGGAAAGCGGCGCGGGAATTTTCGTGCCGGTGTAGTCGGCGAGTTTGTCAGTCATGTCAAACTCGTCAATATCGGGCGCGGAGCCCAGAAGCGCCGCGAGCACGGCCTTCGGGAATTTATAAGGTGACGCCGTCGACGCTATTACCGTCGGCGTGCCGTCGGCAAGCTTGCCGTACACGCTGAGCGCGACGGCGGTATGGGTATCGGAAAGATATCCGTTTTCAAAAGCGTCTTTGATGGCAGCGGCATCCTCTTCCTCCGTTGCGAAACCCGCTTTGAAGTCATTCTGTACTGCCTCGAAAATATCATCGGATACGGTGTACTTTCCTGTTTTGGACAGCGAGTCCATATATCCGCGAATCTCGGCGTCATCATTTACCGAGAGATGGAAAAGAAGTCTCTCGAGATTTGAAGAAATCAGTATATCCATCGACGGAGAAGTCGTCGTGTAGAAGTCACGGTTCCTGTCATATGTTCCGGTTGTGAGGAAATCAGTCAGAACATTGTTTGAGTTTGAGGCGCAGATGAGAGTCTTAATCGGCACGCCCATCTGTTTCGCGTAGTAAGCCGCGAGGATGTTGCCGAAATTACCGGTCGGAACGACTACATTGATCTGATCTCCGAGAGACACTCTGCCCTGATCGACCATATCGCAGTAAGCGCTGCAATAATAGACAACCTGAGGCACAAGGCGTCCCCAGTTGATGGAATTCGCGGAGGAGAACATCATGCCGCTTACGGCAAGTTTCTCGGCAACCGCTTTGTCAGTGAAAATCTTTTTTACGCCCGTCTGAGCGTCATCGAAGTTACCCTTTATCGCGCACACGCCGACATTCGCGCCCTCCTGGGTCTGCATCTGGCGTTTCTGCATCGCGCTTACACCCTCTATGGGATAAAAGACAAGAATCTTTGTGCCGGGCACATCTTTAAATCCCTCAAGAGCGGCCTTACCCGTATCACCGGAAGTGGCAACGAGTATGACTATCTCCTTGTCGGGAGCGGCTCTCTTTGAAGCCGTGGTCAGAAGATACGGCAGAAGCTGAAGCGCCATATCCTTGAACGCGCATGTGGGTCCTCTGAAGAGCTCGAGGATATTCGCGTCGCCCTTGAAGTGTACAAGCGGGGCAACCTTTTCGGAATCAAACTTGCCGTCGGCATAGGCACCCTCAACACAGTAATCAATCTCCTCCGGTGTGAAATCGGTGAGATAAAGCGCGAGGATTTTCTTTGCCCGCTCCTTGTATGACATCGGAATCATCCCCCTGATGTCGTCAGAGGACAGCTGCGGAATCTCGCAGGGTAC
>JAFYJR010000031.1 GCA_017538005.1 Clostridia bacterium
GAAGACAAATGCCGGAAAACCCATCTGGGCATATTGCATTCAGCATCACGCAAGTGCATATGACGGTTTAAACTATACCGCCCAAAGCACAAGTGAGAACGCTTTCTGGGCGAGCCTGAGTGAACCGCAGAGGCGCGCGATTGAAATAACCCTGCTCTGCGGCTTCCCGAGCGCTTCTTCGCTCGGCGGCGTAACATCGAAATGTGATCTTTACGCCGCGACGCAGGCGCTGATATGGGAATTCCAGTACGGAAACAACCGTACCGTAAATGTGGTTAACGGAAAATACAGCGGCACTGCATTGTCAAGCGCGCGAGAGACAAGTAATTTCAACTCAACAACGAAGACAGCTTATAATTCGCTCGTTTCCACGGTAAATTCATTCCTGACGGAGCCGGTTATAACCGGCACGAACTACAACAACAGCACCAACACCGTTACTCTTAAGTGGAGCCGCGAAAACAATCGCTACGAAGCGACAGTAACGGATTCCAAAAAAGTATTGAGTAACTATGTCACAAGCGGTTCGAGCGGCGGTATCAGCTGGGAGATAAGCGGTAATAAGATGACGCTTTATACAACCAACAAAAATGCTGACAATGTTACCTTGTCTGTAGACCATGCGACAGTCAATTCTTCCGCCACTACGGATCAGACACTTTTAATCCTTGATCACGGTACGCAGCAGGAAATGGTTATCGGACTAAACAAGGTTGACCCGCTGCCGTTTAAAATCAAAGCTACTGTTGAGGATACCGGTTCCTGCAAAATCATAAAGAAGTCGGATGACGGAAAGGTTGCAAACATATCGTTTAAAGTCACCGGACCGGATGATTATTCAGCGACAGTCAAGACGGGCACGGACGGCACGTTTACCATCACAAACCTTTTACCGGGTACATATACCGTGGCAGAGGTTATGCCCAACGATTCGTATATCCCGAATGCCTCCCAGACCGTAACTGTACAGTCGGGTAAGACCGGAAGTGTTACCTTCAACAACAAGGTAAAGAAAGGAAACTTCGTGGCCCTGAAACTCGATGCCGGCACGGGAAAGCCGATAGCCGGAGCGGAGTTCTCGGTTTACGATACGAGTAATAATTTTATTGCCTCTGCCAAGACAAACGCAAAGGGAGAGGCAACCTTCAAAGACCTCACTTACGGCAAGTATTACGCAATTGAAACCGCTGCTCCTTCCGGATATAAACTTTCCGAAAAAAAGATCAGCTTTTCGATAACAAAGCAGGGTGAAGTGATAACGAAAGAAGTCCGGAATGACAATCTGATGCGCAAAGTTGCCGTGTATAAAAAGGGAGAAACCCTAACCGGTTTTGAAGAGGGTAAAGACGGCGACAAGACCGTTTATACACCCGCATATGAAGAACAGTATCTTGCCGGTTGCGAAGTGGGTATCTACGCGGCTGATGACATATATACGGCTGACGGCACGAAGCGTTTTGAAAAAGACGAACTCGTTGATACGGTGACGACTGTGAGTGAAGGACCCGTATATTCAAAAGACCTTTTTGAAGGTGTGTATTACGCTAAAGAAATAACCTCGCCGAAAGGTTTTGTTCTAAATGACGAACCTGCTGAAATTCTGCTTTTTGACGACAATCAGGAGATAACTTTTAACAATACCAGGCAGAAGTGTGAACTCACATTTCTCAAAGAGATGGAAGCAAAGGAAACGGATGATGTTTCAAAGCTTCTTGAGTCGGTATCCTTCGGTGTTTTCAACGCAGAACAGATTGAGGCATTAAAGCCGGATTCGCTCCTTGAGGTTATAAAGCCGGACGGGGACGGCAACTGTCAGATGACTGTTGATCTGCCCGTCGGCTATTCTTACTACATCAAGGAGCTTGGTACGGCAGACGGGTTTGTTTTAAATTCAGACGTGTACAGCTTTGAACTGCCGTATGCCGATCAGAATGTCGGAATAATCGAAGTGATCATAAATGACGGCAAAAGTATCATAAACGAGGAAGTGCCGGAAGTTCCGACCGAAGTTCCCGAGGAACCGGATAAACCGCAGGAGCCGCAAAAGCCCGAGATTCCGACAAAACCTGACAAACCGGCGGAAAAGGTTGTTCTTCACGCCACGGTACCTGATACCGGCGATAATCTTCCGGATGAGGCGAAAATGTTCCTGATTATCGCCGTCCAATCCTTGGTACTTGTTGTAATAACTGTTATAAGAAAGAATAAATTGATTTCATATTACTAAAGTTGTATAATTCTCTTTGACTTATTTTCAAGGGGATTTCAGACATGAAAGTTATTTACAACGACGGAACGGTAGCCGAATGCCCTGAGGAGGAACAACTCCACGTCATTCGTCATACTGCCGCTCATATCATGGCTCAGGCGATAAAACGCCTCTGGCCGCACGCCGATTTTGCGTACGGTCCTGCAAACGAGAGAGGTTTCTATTACGATGTAGACCTCGGTGACACAAAACTCACCGACGAGGACCTTCAGGCTATAGAAGCCGAGATGAAGAAAATCGTAAAAGAGAACCTTCCCATAAAGTCCTTTATTCTTCCGCGTGAGGAAGCAATAAAGCTTATGGAGGAGCGCAAAGAGTCATACAAGGTTGAACATATAGGCGACCTTCCCGAGGATGCCGTAATAAGCTTCTATCAGCAGGGCGAGTACATTGATATGTGCACCGGCCCTCACCTTACCTATACAAAAGCTCTCAAGGCTTTCAAAATCACCGGTCAGTCCGGCGCTTACTGGAAAGCTGACAAGAACAACAAGATGCTCACCCGTGTAAACGGCACGGCTTTCGCGACTCAGGAAGAACTTGAGAAGTACCTGCAGGAGCTTGCCGAGGCAGAGCAGCGCGATCACAGAAAGATAGGCAAGGAAATGGGCCTGTTCATGACTGATACCCTTGTCGGTCGCGGCCTTCCGATGTTCCTTCCGAAAGGATACACACTCTGGCAGGAACTTGAGAATTACATCAAAGAGAAAGAGCGCAACCTCGGTTACAGACATGTCATGACACCCTGTGTCGGCACAGTTGATTTGTATAAGACTTCCGGCCACTGGGATCATTATAAGGAGAATATGTTCCCGGCAATGGAAGTTGAGGGCGAGGCCTTTGTTCTTCGTCCGATGAACTGCCCGCACCATATGCGTATTTATGCTAACAAGCCTCATTCATACCGTGACCTTCCGCTGAGAATCGGCGAAATAGCTCACGACTTCAGGTTTGAGGCTTCGGGTACTTTGAAGGGTATCGAGCGCGCCCGTCACTTCTGTCAGAATGATGCACACCTCTTTGTAACTCCCGAGCAGATAAAAGACGAAGTATCCGCAGTCTGCGACCTTATCTTTGAAGCTTATAAGGATTTCAAGATTACGGATTACCGTTGCGTGCTTTCTCTCAGGGATCCTGAGGATACACACAAGTATCATCCTGACGATGAGATGTGGGAGAAGGCCGAGTCGGCTCTCCGTGAAGTAATGGTTGACCTCGGTCTTGACTTCACTGAGGAGATAGGCGAGGCCGCCTTCTACGGACCGAAGCTTGACGTAAACGTCAAGCCTGCCGTAGGCGGCGAGTACACCCTTTCAACATGTCAGCTTGACTTCTGCCTTCCTGCTAAGTTTGAACTGACATATGTCGACAAGGACGGTACGGAAAAGACA
>JAFYJR010000032.1 GCA_017538005.1 Clostridia bacterium
CAGTACAAGGAATACTTCAAACGCAGCAAGAAGCTCTATTGCTATGAGATGAGTCTCGACAAACAGAAGGCGCTCATTGTCTGTTCCTTCTCAGACAGGAATCTTCACTTCAAAGCCCCCAAGGGCTTCAAATTGCAAGAAAAGAATCTTGTTCTCTGGAACTACCCGGACAAACCGAACGGAGACAAAGACGAACTATTCCTTCGCCCCTATGAGGCAGCGGTTTATCTGTACAAATAAACAAAAAGAAAAAGCCGGGATTGAGGAAACTCAATCCCGGTAGTTTTATTTCGGATTATTTTGCGGCCTTCTTGATAAGAGCTGACTTCTTGCGAGCAGCGTTGTTCTTATGGATAAGACCCTTTGTCGCAGCCTGGTCGATCTTCTTTACGGCAGCAGCTACGAGTTCGTCTTTGTTATCAGCGTTTGTCTCTATGGCAACATTGGCCTTCTTAAGAGCAGTCTTAAGAGCCGTGTTTGCAGACTTGTTTCTCTGAGCTTTGGAACCGTTAACGATTACGCGCTTCTTGGCTGATTTAATGTTAGGCATATCTACACCTCCCTATCGTCGTTACAGTTGATAATAATAACACTTAAAATATTAAAAAGCAAGAATAAATTTCGTGAAATACTCAACGAAAGGACCGACAAGAGCGAACATGACAAACGCCCATGCTTCGCCGCTTATTATCGCGTAATCCACAACCTCTTCCGAGACGCCTTCCTTCTTTCTGTAAGCGTGCATCAATGTCAGGAAGAATCCGTTGAGTCCGGCGACTATGGCAAGACCGTAAAACTTGGTGATTATCGTTCCCAGAAGGGCCGCGATCAGAGCGGAAATAATCCAGAATGCGAGTTTGCCGTTGTCGACATTTTTCTGGTACTTTTCCTCTTCGCTGCCGATATCCGTGGGCATAACGGTTATGGCAACCCTGCCGCAGCATCGCATGATAATCGGAAGAAAAACGAGAATCAGAAAATTCTCCGTTTTGAAATCAAGACTTAAGGCTGCGGCATAAAATGAGAGAAACAGGAAAACCGTCGACACGGTTTTGTCATAAGAGCAATTCATGAAACCGTGAAGATGAGCACAGCCGGTGATGACAAGCGGCGCCGCCACAAGAACCCCCGCAGCTATGGGATGCGGGAACCAGCCGGTCGCCATGAGTATTGAGAGCAGATAGTAGCACAATGCCCAGAGCGCTCCGACAATGAGTCCGGCCAGAGGCGCGATGTCTTTTATCTTCTTATTCATAAAACTCCTCCTACGAATAGTTCATATCAACATACTGACTTCCCATTCCGTATGTCTTACCGTCGCCGCGCTCGGAGAACTGCCAGAAATCATAACGGCCCGAGTATGTCGGCCGCGTATCCGCGTTCACCTCGCTCGGCCACTCGGCGAGCCATATCGTAAAGCCGAGAAGTCTCGGTGTGTCAAGTTTGCTCGTGTAGAAATACTTGTTTGAATAAACGCCCGCTCTGTAGCCCGCATTCTGTATTGTGTTACAGAAGGCCACACAGACATCCGTGCGTTCTTTAACAGTGAGATTGTCGGCGCGTCCCTGTCCGCCGGCAGCGGTCTCGGTGTCTATGAAAATCGGCAGGTTGAGACCCTGTCCGCCGAGTTCCTTGATACAGAGCGATGCCTCTTCAACAGCCTCGACCTCCGTCTTGGCCTGCGAGAAGAAGTAGACACCGACCTTTATTCCCGCGGCCCGCGCGCCGGCGAGATTCCTATGGAAATTACCGTCGATGTTTAGGCTTCCGTTTGAGCCCCAGCCTCTGTATCCGAGACGGATTATCGCGAAGTCTATACCGGCTTTCTTTGCCTTCTGCCAGTCTATGTTGCCCTGGTAAATCGAGACATCAACACCGAGCGTGCCGCCTCGTGCGCCGGTCTGCGAGAAGGTATACTTGACGCCGCCTATAACCTGCGTGCCGGTGACATACTCTCCGTTTTTATCGAAGTAGTATACCTTTCCGTCAATATTTTGCCAGCCGTAGTACTTATACTCGGTCTCGGCAATGTAGAACACCGCGTCTGGACTGTAGTCCTTATTTACGGCTTCTCTGTACTTATCACCGACCTTGACATAGAGCTGATACTTGCCCGTTGAATCGAACAGTTTGGCGTTATCATCAACCGGTGCGACCGTAGTAGTCTCGGGCGGTGCCGTGGTTGTTTCAGGTTCTGTTGTCGTCTCCTGATCTTCACCGCCTGCCTGCGTGGTTGTCTCGGGAGCGGCAGTCGTAGTCTCAGGCTGCTTTGTGGTCTCCTCCTGCTTCGGATAAGGATCCGTTACCGTAAGACCTGCCTCGGCAAGAGTCTTGTAAGTGACGATCTCCTCAACTCGCGACTCAACGAGTTCAACCGTATCCTTTATGACGGGAGACTTCGTCTCCTTTTTTACATCCGCGCCGTCGTTCTTTACGACAACATTCTTGATGGGTTTGTACTCAACCTTGTCCTTGACCGTTAACGAATAAGGCGCGTTTAAGAATTCGTACCGTTCATTTTCGACGGGGGTTACCTTCGCAAGACCGGGAACAACATCGGTTATGATAATGTAACCGTCCATATCTTTATCGGAATAGGTCGCCTTGTTTCCTTTGGCATCCTCTATCTCAACTTCAAATTCAAAGCCGGTTATGACGTGCCATTCCTCGTCATAAAAGCCGATGCGGATATCTTTTTCGACGGACTCAAGGGGAACAACTACTTTGATTATTTCAGGTTCCGTCTCTTCCGTCGTTGTTTCCTTCGTTGTCACTTCGGTTGTCGTAACGGGCGGCGCTGTCGTCGGTTCGGCCTTGCGCTCCGGCTTCGCGTGCACAAGCGGCAGGCAGGTGACGACAAGCGCCAGGATCAGAAATGCAATCCTGATGCTCACGGCCCTGCGGCCTCCGAGAAGCACAACAATTCGTTCCAAAGTTTCATCTCCG
>JAFYJR010000033.1 GCA_017538005.1 Clostridia bacterium
GACCCGCTCCGCGATTTGCTTCACGGAACGGAGAATCTCCTGACGACCGCCGTAGTTGAGCGCGATGTTTATTACGGTATTCTTTTCCTGCGTCGCGGGAAGCTGGGTGCTCGCGCAGAGTTTCTGAAGTTCCTTAGGTATCGCGCCGGTATCACCGATAAAGCGCAGGACATAGCCGCGCTTCTGACGTTCGTATTTTATCTCATCGGCCTCGGTGAGATAATCCTTGAAAATCCTCATAAGCGCCATTACTTCCGTCGGCGGGCGCCGCCAGTTTTCAGTGGAAAAGGCATAGAAAGTAACATACTCGATGCCTATGTCATGGCAATAATCCATGATTTTCCTGAAAACTTTCGCGCCTTCGGCATGGCCCGCCGAACGTGACAGACCCCGCTGCGTCGCCCAACGGCCGTTGCCGTCCATGATAATGCCTATGTGACGCGGCATAAATTCTTTTGGCGGTAAATTACTCATAACATCACCTGAAACAAATTTGGAGGGCTTACGCCCTCCGAAATTTTAAACAGACATTACTTCCTTTTCTTTTGCGGAAGCTATTTCATCGATTTCCTTAATCTTCTTGTCTGTCGCCTTCTGGATCTTCTCTTCGCCGTCCTTCTGGTCGTCTTCGGTAATGGCATTGTCTTTTTTAAGTTTCTTTATGTCGTCCATACCGTCGCGGCGAATGTTTCGTACTGCTACTTTTGCCTCTTCGGCGCGCTTTGATATGTCCTTGGCTATCTCCTTACGTCTGTCCTCGGTAAGCGCCGGGAACATAAGACGGATGACATTTCCGTCGTTCTGGGGATTAATACCTATGTCAGAAGCCTGAATCGCTTTTTCGATAGGCTGAATCATCTGCTTGTCCCAGGGCTGAATGACAAGGATACGGGCCTCGGCAATTGAGACGGCAGCAACCTGCTGAATGGGTGTCGGAACACCGTAGTAGTCAATCTGGACTCTGTCAAGAACAGCCGGGTTTGCGCGTCCCGCGCGAATCTGGGCATAATCGTTTTTAAGAGATGTGATGGCTTTTTCCATTCTCTCTTCGGTCTTGGCAATTACTGCATCCATAAAATCACCTCATTTAGAATAATCACTTGCTCGAAACAAGTGTGCCTATATTTTCTCCGTTTGCCGCACGGACAATATTGTGCGGATCTGTGAGATTAAACACGAAAATGTCTATGCCGTTGTCGCGGCAAAGTGAGGCCGCGGCGGCGTCCATGACGGTAAGCCCTTTGTTTAAGAGATCCGTCTGCGTCAGGACGTCAAACTTCACGGCATCGGGGAATTTATTGGGGTCCTTATCATACACGCCGTCAACATTTGTCGCCTTGAAGATAACCTCGGCTTCAATCTCAGCCGCGCGCAGAGCCGCAGTCGTATCGGTTGAGAAGAACGGGCTTCCCGTGCCGCCGCCGAAGATAGTTACCTTACCCTTTGAAAGCTCTTTTCTGGCATCGTGGGAATCAAAGTACTTCGCAATCGGTTCCATTTTTGTCGCGGTATAGACCTTCGTCTTGCAGCCGAGCTGCTCAAGTGTGTCCGCAAGGGCGATAGAATTCATAACAGTGCCGAGCATTCCTATCGAATCCGCTCTGACCCTGTCCATGGAGCCGCTGGAGCGTCCGCGCCAGAAATTACCGCCGCCTATGACAACTCCCACTTCAACACCGGAGTCGGCAACCGCCTTGATCTCTCTGCAGATATCGGTTATCACGTCAAAATCAAATCCGTGGCCGTTTTCACCGGCAAGCACCTCTCCGGAGAGTTTCAGGAGAATCCGCTTATATTTTGCCATACAAAAACCCCATTTCCGTAGGTAATCAGATTAACATAAAATATTTTACCTTAAAATGAAAAAAAGAGCAAGGGCGAACCCCTGCTCTCCTCATTAAAATCAATAGTAAGAAATGTCGCCCGGTCCGAAGCCCGTAATCCTGTTCAATGAGTCAAATGTGACTGACTTATACTCGTAATCGTCAAACTCATTCGTAGCGAACTCAAAGAGCAATTTCTGACCCTCTTCGTACTCGGGTGAAAGCTCGAAAAGGTACGTACCTATGTTGACTATGTAGTATCTCTCATTGGTATCCTGCTCTACTGTAAAGTCAGATGCCTTTACACCCATCATCTGCATACTGTGAATTGCGCTTTCAGCTGTCTCTTCATCTTCGAAAACCAACGTAGTTTCGGCACTTATAAGCAATTCACCGACTTTGTTCTGATAAATCTGATGCTTTCCGAGCAGGATATCCACGCTGTGGAGATCGGTGCTCAGGGCCTGAGTCAGCATTGCCTCGTCATCGGGGTTTTTCTCGGGTACTTCAGAGGAGATAACGACCTCATCATAGTGGTAATTTACCTTTCCGTCCTCCGCGTCAGCGGTAAAGCGATGCAACTGAGAATCCGCCCAGTAGGTCGCGTAATCAATATAGTAGTAATTTCCGTCAATTCGGTATGTATATGTCTCACTGTCCTTCATAACGGAGACATCTATAGTCTTCGCGCCATTGCCGTAATCGGTTCCGATGTCGTTATAATCCACTGTGTAGAGATATCCGAGCTTATCATAAGCCTCATCCGTCTCTATCTTCACATTTGAATTGTCTCCATCGCGCCAGAACGAAGCCACTAACGGGACTCCGGATTTTGAGGTGGTAAAGTACTGCCAGATGTTTTCGCCGTATCCGTTATAAACCGCGTAGATACGTTCTTTTCCGCGATAATAGTAGTCTATGGAGGTGCCGTTTTCCTCATCAGTCTCGGTCTGCTTTTCCAGACCGTCAATGCTGCCCATCTCCATGTTGATGTTTACTACACTGACATCTTCCATTATTTCTTTCAGAGTTGTTATCGAATCATATTTTACTTTGAGGTCCCTGTCACCTATGTACTTGAGAGAAGAAATATCCGAAGGGGTGTCGGGAACTGTTCTGCATGCGGCAAAACTGAACATAAAGACAATGCAAAGAGCAATGCAGAACAACTTTTTCATAAGAAACGGGCCCCCTAATATTTATAATTCAATAACAAGTCAAAGTAATTTTAGCATAAATAATAATACTTACAATTACTAAACTCAACTTGTAATCACTTGTATTCGATTTGTTACCAAACCACTACATATTGTATATTTTGGGGCAAAATCGGGGTCAAAACAGAAAACACGGAATAAAAAAAGAGCGCTGCAAAGCAGCGCTCGATTTTTTGAGTTTTAATTACTCGTTGATAGCGATAACAACGCCTGAACCTACTGTACGTCCGCCTTCACGGATAGCGAAACGGAGGCCTTCCTCGATAGCGATGGGAGTGATGAGTTCAACGTCCATCTCTACGTTATCGCCGGGCATGCACATCTCTGTGCCTGCGGGAAGAGAAATAACGCCTGTAACGTCAGTTGTTCTGAAATAGAACTGAGGTCTGTAGTTGTTGAAGAAAGGAGTATGACGTCCGCCCTCTTCCTTGCTCAGTACGTAAACCTGACCACGGAACTTGGTGTGCGGATGAATTGAACCGGGCTTTGCAAGTACCTGGCCTCTTTCGATGCCTGTACGCTCAATACCACGAAGGAGACAACCGATGTTGTCGCCGGCCTCTGCATAGTCGAGGATCTTGCGGAACATCTCGATACCTGTGCAGACTGTCTTTTTCTTCTCTTCTGTAAGACCAACGATTTCAACTTCTTCACCGGTCTTAAGCTGTCCACGCTCTACTCTGCCCGTAGCAACTGTACCACGACCTGTGATCGTGAATACATCTTCTACCGGCATAAGGAAAGGAAGGTCAGCCTTACGGTCGGGTGTGGGAATATAATCATCAACAGCGTCAAGGAGTTCCCAGATGCAAGCGATCTCGGGAGCGTTGATGTCGTCGCCTGAATACTCAAGAGCCTTAAGAGCAGAACCCTTGATGATCGGGCACTCGTCGTCAAACTCATAAGAAGCAAGAGTCTCACGGATTTCCATCTCAACAAGCTCAAGGAGCTCGGGATCGTCAACCTGGTCAACCTTGTTCATGAAAACGATGATTGCGGGAACGCCAACCTGACGGGCAAGGAGAAGGTGCTCCTTGGTCTGAGCCATAGGGCCGTCTGTTGAAGCGATAACAAGGATAGCGCCGTCCATCTGCGCAGCACCTGTGATCATGTTCTTGATGTAGTCGGCATGGCCGGGGCAGTCAACGTGAGCATAGTGACGCTTCTCTGTCTCATACTCAACGTGAGCAGTATTGATAGTGATACCACGCTCTCTCTCTTCGGGAGCCTTGTCGATTGCGGAATAGTCTTCGAACTTAGCGAAGCCCTTCATTGCGAGAGCCTTTGTGATGGCCGCTGTAAGAGTTGTCTTACCGTGGTCAACGTGGCCGATTGTACCGATGTTAACATGGGGTTTGGTTCGGTTAAAATGTTCTTTTGCCATGGGGATTTTCCTCCTTTTATTTCACATCTGAATAAAAATTCCTTAATATTCTAACAAAATAATACTGTGTTTGCAAGTATTATTAAGACACGTGTGTTTAGTCCTTTTTGCTTCTGTCAGTCATAATCTGCTCGGCAATGGACTTCGGAACCTCAGTATAATGTGAGGGCTCCATTACGTATGAAGCGCGGCCCTGTGTCTTGGAGCGAAGGTCCGTTGCGTAACCGAACATGTTGGCAAGCGGAACCTCTGCGTTTACCATTGTGGCGCCGTTTCTCGGCTCCATACCCTTCATGATACCGCGACGTGAGTTGATGTCACCGATAACATCACCGACATAATCATCGGGAGTGGTAACCGCAACTTTCATCATGGGTTCCATGAGAACGGGGGCTGCTTTCTTCATCGCGTTCTTGAATGCCATTGAACCGGCAATCTTAAACGCCATTTCAGACGAGTCGACCTCGTGATAAGAACCGTCGTAGAGAGTGACTTTGACGTCCTCAACGTTGTAACCGGCAAGTACACCTGAGAGCATTGCTCCCTTGATGCCTGCCTCCGCGGCGGGAATGTATTCCTTCGGAACAGAACCGCCGACAACCGCGTTGACGAACTCGTAGCCCTGACCGGGATTCGGTTCAATCTTGATCTTGATATGGGCGTACTGACCGCTGCCGCCCGACTGACGCTTGTATTTGCAGTCGTCCTCGGCGGGAGCCGTGATGGTCTCGCGGTAAGCAACCTGAGGCTTACCGACGTTGGCCTCAATCTTGAACTCACGGAGAAGTCTGTCTACGATAATTTCAAGGTGAAGCTCGCCCATACCGGCGATAATCGTCTGGCCCGTCTCCTCATCCGTATAGCACTTGAATGTGGGGTCTTCCTCTGCGAGTTTCGCGAGGGCGATACCCATCTTTTCCTGACCGGCTTTGGTCTTGGGTTCTATCGCTACGCGGATAACGGGATCCGGGAAGTTCATGGACTCAAGGATGATCGGGTGTTTGGGATCACAAAGTGTATCACCCGTGGTTGTATTCTTTACACCGACGCAGGCTGCGATGTCACCCGCATAGACCGTTTCGAGGTCCTGTCTGTGATTCGCGTGCATCTGAAGAATACGTCCCATACGCTCGGACTTATCCTTAACTGAGTTTAGAACCGTGGCTCCGGCGTTTACCGTACCGGAGTAGACGCGGAAGAAACAGAGTTTTCCGACGAACGGGTCTGTCGCGATCTTGAAAGCAAGAGCCGCGAACGGTTCCGTGTCTGAGGAATGTCTCTCTTCCTCTTTGTCATTTTTCGGGTTTATACCCTTTATGGCCGCTACATCCGTAGGAGCCGGCATATAGTCAACAATCGCGTCAAGGAGCGGCTGAACGCCCTTGTTTCTGTAGGATGTACCGCAGCAAACCGGTACCATCTCATTCGTGATTGTTGCATTTCTTATCGCTGCCTTTATTTCGGGAACCGAGAGTTCTTCACCCTCCAGGTATTTTTCCATGAGAGTCTCATCAACAGTGGCTACTGCTTCAAGAAGTTCCTCATGATACTTATTTGCAAGTTCCGTCATATCGGCGGGGATATCTTCGTCCCTGACATCCTTGCCCATGTCGTCGTAGTAAACTTCGGCGCGCATATTGACAAGATCAATAATGCCCTTGAAAGTTGCCTCAACGCCTATGGGGAGCTGAATCGGGACTGCGTTGCACTTGAAACGGTCTTTTACCATATCAAGCACGTGGTAGAAATCGGCACCCATGATGTCCATTTTATTTACGTAGATCATACGCGGTACGGCATACTCGTCGGCTTGACGCCAGACTGTCTCCGACTGCGGTTCTACGCCGCCCTTCGCGCAGAGAACGGTTACGGAACCGTCAAGCACACGAAGTGAACGCTGAACTTCTACGGTGAAATCAACATGGCCGGGAGTGTCGATGATATTGATACGATGATCTTTCCAGAAACATGTGGTGGCGGCGGAGGTGATCGTGATACCACGCTCCTGCTCCTGAGCCATCCAGTCCATGGTCGCGGCGCCCTCGTGTGTCTCACCCATCTTGTGGTTGACACCCGTGTAGTAAAGAATACGCTCAGTTGTCGTAGTCTTACCTGCGTCTATATGGGCCATGATGCCGATGTTTCTGGTCATCTCAAGCGATACCTGTCTCGGCATTGTTTACCTCCATTAAAAAGCAAAGGAAATGCGCAGATATTAATATCTGAAATGCGCAAAAGCCTTGTTTGCTTCTGCCATTCTGTGCATTTCTTCTTTTCTCTTGAATGCGCCGCCGGCACCGTTGATCGCATCGAGAATCTCGTTTGCGAGTCTCTCCTTCATCGTTCTCTCTGAACGCTGACGGGAGAAAAGAGTAATCCAGCGAAGACCGAGTGTCTGTCTTCTCTCAGGACGTACTTCAATGGGTACCTGGTAAGTGGCACCGCCGATACGGCGGGCTTTTACCTCAAGCAAAGGCATAACATTTTCCATTGCTTCCTCGAAAACTTCGAGGGGCTCTCTGCCTGTCTTTTCTTTGATGATGTCAAACGCGTCATAAACTATTCTCTGAGCTACACCCTTCTTACCGTCGAGCATAACATTGTTTATGAGACGAGTGACGAGTTTTGAATTGTAAAGCGGATCCGGCAAAACATCACGTTTTGCGATCTGGCCTCTTCTTGGCACGTCGCTTCCCTCCTTCATAATAATGATATCTTAGGTACTCGAGTGACATATTCCCGTGGCGCCAATGTAAAGAGGCATATTATATATACACTCTTACATTGGTTGCATTTTCATGCAGCCTGCAAGAAGAATCTGTCAAATTGCAATTTAGGCCTTTTTCTTGGGCCTCTTTGCGCCGTACTTTGAACGGGCCTGCATACGGTCCGTAACGCCCTGTGTATCAAGGGTACCGCGGATGATGTGATAACGAACACCCGGAAGGTCCTTTACACGGCCGCCTCTGATGAGCACGACACTGTGTTCCTGAAGGTTATGACCAACACCCGGAATATAAGCCGATACTTCGATACCGTTTGTAAGACGTACTCTGGCAATCTTACGAAGAGCTGAGTTAGGCTTCTTGGGAGTCGCGGTCTTAACTGCTGTGCAAACGCCTCTCTTCTGGGGAGAATTATTATCTGTCATAATATTCTTCTTCGAGTTGAGACCCTTGCCGAGTGCAGGAGCGCCTGACTTCTTTGCGGATGTCTGTCTGCCCTGACGAACAAGCTGATTAAAGGTTGGCAATCTTTTCACCTCCGTTAATAATATAACCTAATAATACATATAAATATGCGTAGGCAAGATAGTATTTTACCCTATTGGCAAATGGATGTCAATAGGGTAAATTTACTTATTTTATCAAGTTTTCAAGGCCTTTTACGGACTCATTCATCCGCTGTTTCGGAACCGTCAGAAACGTTTTCCACATCGACATCGATAAAGAGATCGGCATCTATTGTGTTGAACTCTGAGCCCTTCTTTTTAACCTCAACGTCACTGTAGCACTTCATGCCCGTACCGGACGGAAGAAGTTTACCTATGATGACGTTTTCCTTAAGACCCTGGAGTTTATCTACCTTACCCTTGATGGCGGCATCGGTCAGAACTCTCGTGGTCTCCTGGAATGAAGCGGCTGACAGGAATGAATCTGTCGCGAGTGAAGCCTTTGTGATACCGAGAAGCATCGGAATGCCTGTCGCAAGTGCGGGTTCTCTCTTCTCTGCCTTCGCGAGTTTTTTGACTCTGCGGTTCTCGGCGAAGAAGTCCGACTTGTCTATTACGGTACCGGAGATAAGGTTTGTCTCACCGACTTCGTCAACCTTGATCTTCTTCATCATCTGACGGATGATTACCTCAATGTGCTTGTCGTTGATATCAACACCCTGTGTACGATAAGCGGACTGTACCTCACGGATGAGATAATCATAAACCGCGTCTACACCCATGATGTCAAGAAGGTCATGCGGATTGAGAGAACCATCTGTGAGTTCCTCACCCTTTTCAACTTCCGCGCCGTCCTGAATACGCTGACGGAGGCGGAAACCGTAAGGGATAAGGTATTGTTTCTCAACACCTTCGTCCTTGTTGGTGATTGTTACATACTTGCTCTTCTTGATCTCCTGGATTGAGACAACACCGGAAATCTCGGAAAGGATGGCAAGTGTCTTCGGTTTGCGGGCCTCGAAGAGTTCTTCAACTCTCGGAAGACCCTGGGTGATATCAGCCGCGGATGCGACACCACCGGTGTGGAATGTACGCATCGTAAGCTGGGTACCGGGCTCACCGATTGACTGCGCGGCGATGATGCCGACCGCTTCGCCGACGGTTACCGGGCTGCCTGTCGCAAGGTTTCTGCCGTAGCAGTGCATGCAGACACCGTGCTGGGACTGGCAGGTAAGAAGCGAGCGGATCTTGATCTCGGCGCGCTGATCTTCAGGCGTGTGAGCCTTGACGTAATCGGCAACTCTTGCCGCATCCGCCTTGCGCATCATGTCAGAAGCTTTCTGAATGACTTCGCCTGTCTTCTCGTCAACCAGGTCGTCGAGGAGATAGCGGCCCTCGAGACGCTCGGAGAGCTCCTCGATTACACGGCCGTCCGCGTAGATATCGTAAACGGCGATGCCGTCGTGGCATCCGCAGTCCTCTTCGCGGACGATGATCTCCTGCGATACATCGACGAGACGACGAGTCAGGTAACCCGAGTCGGCAGTACGGAGAGCCGTATCGGCAAGACCTTTACGGGCACCACGCGAGGAGATGAAGTACTCGAGAATATTAAGACCTTCACGATAGTTCGCACGGATCGGAACCTCGATGGTCTTACCGGCAGTGTTCGCGATAAGTCCGCGCATACCTGCAAGCTGGTTGAGCTGTGAGTCGGAACCACGGGCGCCGGAATCAATCATCATGAAGATCGGATTGTATTTACCGAGGTTATCTTTAAGACCTTCGGATACATCCTTCGTGCAGCGCTCCCAGGCTCCGAGTTTCAGGTTGGAAGCTTCGGCTGCAGTAAGCATACCGCGGCGATAGAGTTTCTCAATCTCGTTGATGTGAGCCTCAGTGGAAGCAATTGCCTCTTTCTTAGACTCAGGTATCTTCGCATCGGAAACGGCAACGGTAATACCGGAAAGAGTTGAATACTTATATCCCTGTGCCTTGATAGCATCAAGGACAACCGATGTTTCGGCAGTGCCGTGAACTTCTATGCAGCGCTCGATGATTTTACCGAGCGACTTCTTGCTTATGGGCTTGACTCTGAAGAGTTCGTCACAGTCACACTCGAGAAGGAGTTCATTGCCCGGAACGCTTCTGTCTATGAATCCGAGATCCTGAGGGATGGGATTGTTGAAGATAATCTTACCGAGCGTGGTGTCGATAATGGCGGATTTCATTTCGCCGTTTATCTCCTTCTGCATGCGGACCTTTATCTTCGAGTGAAGCGTTATGGCGCCTTCGTCAAAGGCCATCTGGGCCTCGTTTACATCGCGGAAGACCTTGCCCTCACCGGGTTCTCCGTCCTTATCAAGAGTAAGGTAGTAGGAACCGAGAACCATATCCTGTGTGGGAACGGTTACGGGGCGTCCGTCCGAAGGTTTGAGAAGGTTGTTTGCCGCAAGCATGAGGAATCTCGCCTCTGCCTGAGCTTCAGCTGAAAGCGGTACATGAACAGCCATCTGGTCACCGTCGAAGTCGGCGTTGAACGCCGTACAGGCGAGCGGATGAAGCTTAATGGCACGGCCGTCAACAAGTACCGGCTCAAAGGCCTGGATACCGAGTCTGTGAAGTGTGGGCGCACGGTTGAGCATTACAGGGTGATCCTTGATTACAACTTCAAGAGCATCCCATACCTCGTCCTTTGAGCGCTCGACCATCTTACGGGCAGACTTAATGTTACCTGCCATACCTGTCTCTACAAGGCGCTTCATTACGAAGGGCTTGAAGAGTTCGAGAGCCATCTCCTTCGGGAGACCGCACTGATACATCTTAAGCTCGGGACCTACGACGATAACGGAACGGCCGGAGTAGTCGACACGCTTACCGAGGAGGTTCTGACGGAAACGGCCCTGCTTACCTTTGAGCATATCTGAGAGAGACTTGAGCGGTCTGTTGTTCGGACCTGTTACCGGACGTCCGCGACGGCCGTTGTCGATAAGAGCATCAACTGCTTCCTGCAGCATTCTCTTCTCGTTGCGGATAATGATGTCGGGAGCTCCGAGCTCAAGGAGTCTCTTCAGACGGTTGTTTCTGTTTATGACACGGCGATAGAGGTCGTTTAAGTCTGATGTCGCGAAACGACCGCCGTCGAGCTGAACCATGGGACGGATATCCGGAGGAATTACCGGAATGACATCGAGGATCATCCACTCGGGCTTGTTGCCGGAGTTGTTGAACGCCTCAACGACTTCAAGACGCTTTGAAAGCTTGGCTTTCTTCTGGCCCGTGGCATTCTTGAGTTCCTCGCGGAGCTGCTCGGCAAGTGCCGGAACATCTATCTCGGCGAGAAGCTTCTTTATGGCCTCGGCGCCCATGCCTGCCTCGAACTCGTCCTCATACTTCTCGCGCATATCCTCGTACTCTTTCTCGGAGAGCACCTGATATTTCTCAAGCGGTGTCTCACCGGGATCGGTTACAATGTAGAGCGCGAAATAAAGTACCTTTTCAAGGCTGCGCGGTGTGATGTCAAGGATGAGACCCATGCGGGACGGGATACCCTTGAAATACCAGATATGAGATACGGGAGCGGCAAGTTCAACATGACCCATACGCTCACGACGGACCTTTGCCTTCGTTATCTCAACGCCGCACTTTTCGCACACTTTGCCCTTATAGCGGATTCTCTTGTACTTTCCGCAATAGCACTCCCAGTCCTTTGTGGGACCGAAGATGCGCTCGCAGTAAAGACCGTCGCGCTCGGGCTTGAGTGTTCTGTAGTTGATGGTCTCGGGCTTTTTGACTTCGCCGTATGACCAGGATCTTATTGCCTCCGGAGAAGCAAGACCTATTTTGATGGACTCGAATTCGATTTCGTTGCCTGCTGCAACCTGAGTGTTTTCAGTCATAGTCTTTCTCCTCCTTATTCTTCTTCACCGAACATCTCTGAATCCGACGGACCTTCAATGTCGTCGAGATCATTTGAGAATTCGGCGTCTTCGTCAAATTCCGGCTCAATTACTTCGCCGTTTTCGTCAAGCGTTGTCGCGAAACCTTCCGCGCCCTCAGCATCGTTTACATACTTGGGTTTGAAGCTCTCGTTCTCAACGAGACGGAAGCTGGTATCGTCCGTGTCGAAGTTCTGCTTGAGGTCGATTTCGTTGTCATCCTTGTCGAGGACCTTGACGTCAAGGCCGAGTGACTGGAGTTCCTTAATGAGAACCTTGAAGGACTCGGGAACGCCTGACTTCGGAACTGACTGGCCCTTGACAATTGCCTCATATGTCTTTACACGGCCGACGATATCGTCCGACTTTATGGTGAGTATTTCCTGAAGCGTGTAGGCCGCGCCGTAAGCTTCAAGGGCCCATACTTCCATCTCACCGAAACGCTGTCCGCCGAACTGGGCCTTACCGCCGAGAGGCTGCTGTGTAACAAGTGAGTAAGGACCTGTTGAACGGGCGTGAATCTTATCGTCAACGAGGTGATGCAGTTTCAGGTAGTACATGATACCTACGGTTACCGGGTTGTCGAAAGGCTTACCGGTACGGCCGTCCATGAGAACTGTCTTACCGAAACGATATTCGTAAGCGGCATCAATGAACTCGTGATCTTCTTTGGATTTTGTGTTTGCTTTGAGGAACTTGATGAGATCTTCAAGGACAAAGCCCTTCTTCTCATTCGCGTCCTCATATTTCAGGACGAGGCTCTTGACCTTGTCCGAACCCTCAGCGAGGAGTTTGGACTCGGTGAGGAAGTACTGAACATCTTCCTCGTGAGCGCCGTCAAATACCGGTGTCATGATCTTCCAGCCCTTTGAACGGGCGGCCATACCGATGTTAACCTCAAGTACCTGACCGATGTTCATACGGGAAGGAACGCCGAGAGGATTCAGCACGATGTCAAGCGGTGTGCCGTCGGGAAGGAAAGGCATATCCTCCTGGGGAAGTATGCGGGATACAACACCCTTGTTTCCGTGACGACCGGCCATCTTGTCGCCGACCTGAATCTTTCTCTTCTGGGCGATGTAGCAGCGTACAACCTTGTTTACGCCCGGAGAAAGTTCATCGGAATTCTCTCTTGTGAACACCTCAACATTTACGACGATACCGTACTCACCGTGAGGAATACGGAGAGATGTATCACGGACTTCTCTCGCCTTCTCACCGAAGATTGCGCGGAGAAGTCTCTCCTCTGATGTGAGTTCCGTCTCACCTTTCGGTGTGACCTTACCGACGAGGATGTCACCGGAGTGAACCTCGGCGCCTATGCGGATAATACCGTTTTCATCGAGATCAGCGAGGGCGTCCTCACCGACGTTCGGAATGTCGCGTGTGATCTCTTCAGCGCCGAGTTTGGTGTCACGCGCCTCGAGTTCGTACTCTTCGATATGAACGGAGGTATAGACGTCGTCGCGTACCATCTTTTCGTTAAGCAGTACTGCGTCCTCGTAGTTATAGCCTTCCCAGGTCATGAAACCTATGAGGGCGTTCTTACCGAGAGAGATTTCACCGTGGTCTGTCGCGGGACCGTCTGCTATGACTTCCTGAGCGGCAACCTTCTGTCCGACAGAAACTATCGGGCGCTGGTTTATGCATGTGCCCTGGTTTGAACGCATGAACTTGATGAGTTCATAGGTGTCAACCTGGCCCTTGTCTGTTTCAATCTCAATAGTGTTCGCGTCTACGTGGATAACCTTACCCGCGCGCTCAGCGAGAACAACAACGCCGGAGTCGATGGCGGCCTTGTGTTCCATGCCGGTGCCTACGAACGGCGCCTGCGTCTTCATGAGCGGCACGGCCTGACGCTGCATGTTTGAACCCATGAGCGCGCGGTTCGCGTCGTCGTTTTCAAGGAACGGAATCATCGCCGTGGCGACGGATACGAGCATACGGGGAGATACATCCATATACTCGGGAATCATGCGGTCAACTTCGTCAAATCCGTCTCTGTAACGGATTGTGACCTTCTCACGCATGAAGTTGCCCTTTGCGTCAAGAGGTTCGTTGGCCTGAGCAACTCTGTACTCATCCTCTTCGTCGGCTGTCATGTAAACAACCTCATCGAGTACGCGGCCTTTTTCAACCTTGCGGAACGGAGCTTCTATGAAGCCGTACTTGTTGATGCGGGCAAATGTCGCGAGATAAGAGATAAGACCTATGTTCGGACCTTCGGGAGTCTCTATGGGACACATACGGCCGTAGTGGCTGTAGTGAACGTCAC
>JAFYJR010000034.1 GCA_017538005.1 Clostridia bacterium
AGACGCCTTTCTGAATCTCACCGGTGGAGCGGGGGATGGTCTCTTTGTACTTGATGGGGTAGTCCATCGCTATAAGGGTCTTGATATTTGCTTGTACAGTTTTTCGGTCAACTGACAGTTCATACTTGTTCTCAAGGATTTCCATTATCTCTTTTGTGGACATGGGGGTGATCTCGTCTGAGCACTCCCTGAGGATATCCAGGATGCGAAGTATATATTGTTTTTTATCAATTCTTTCTTTTTTTAATGCTTCTGTTTTATTTGTTTCTGCTTTGTTTGTCTTTGTTTCTCTTGTCATTTCGTTCACCTCTCGATAATATAATACAACTTTTTGCTTTGTCTGTCGATAGGCGCTTGTCCGTTTTTTTGGTCATTATATAGGTAGTTTTTTGGACATCGGCACGTTGCTGCGTGGGCTCGAAAAATGGTATAGTATAGGTGGACGAAATTGAAAGGAGCTTTTGAAATGGCTAAAAAGACAGTGGATATTTTCGATGAGATCATAGGTTATAACGACATTAAGAAACAACTTATGGAAATCGCGGACATTATGAATAACCGCGAGGTGTACGCGAAGTTCGGGGTAAAGGTACCTCGCGGTGTGCTGTTCACCGGCGCGCCCGGCCTCGGCAAGACACTGATGGCGAACTGCCTCATGGAGGCAGCTCCGGGCTGGAATAAGTATGTTCTTCGGAAGACAAAGTCGAACGGCGATTTTGTCAAGGAGATTAAGGACACCTTTGACGAGGCCGTAAAGAACGCGCCGGCAATTATCCTTCTTGACGATATGGATAAGTTTGCTAATGGCGACAACAAACATCCTGATTGTGACGAGTATGTCACCATACAGTCCTGTATAGATTTCGTTAAGAATAAGGATGTAATTGTTATAGCGACAGTTAATAAACCTTTTAAGCTTCCCGATGCACTTATTCGCAGCGGCCGTTTTGACAGACATATCCATATGTACTATCCCTCTGATGAAGATGCCAGACTGATTATCGCATCTTACTTAAAGAAGTGTAAGAATGTGGCACAGGACATAGACACTGAACTCATAGCAAGACTTCTGATCGGTCAGTCCTGTGCGGTTTTGGAAACAATTATTAACGAGAGTGGCCTTTGCGCAGGCTATGAGCGTGCGGACAAGCTTCAGATGAGGCACATCCTTGACGCGACGCTCAAGATTGTTTACGACATCCCGAATCGGAATGTCGAATCCGATGAAGATACTGAGCGTCGCGCCTATCACGAGGCAGGTCATGTTATAGTAAACGAACACTTTTCTCCCGGCAGCGTGACCTTGGCAACCGTTATCAGAAGCGGCAGAACCGGGGGTGTCACCACACACAACAGGTTCCACAACAACACATATGAAAGTGTTGAAGAGACCGCCTGTGTCTGCCTGGGTTCAAGAGCAGCCATGGAGTACAAGTTTGGCATAGCTGATATAGGCTGCTCGGGAGATCTGTCAAAGTCATTTGACATAATAAGAGAGAACATTTCTGAAAACGGAGTAAGAGGTTTTGGCTTATTGACTGATGAGAGATGCGGCGATTCTCAAGTTCGTGTAACAAAAATTGAAACAGCCTGTAATGTTGAACTTGAACGCCTCTACCTTGAGACCAAGAAGATAATCCACGATAATGTTGACTTCCTCGAGAAGGTCGCCCAGGCACTTATAGAGAAGAAAGTCATTACCTGTAACGACATAGCAGAGATCAGAAAAGAACTTGCCGCTTAAAGGAGGTACTATAATGTTTGATATTCTTAATTGTGTCCAGTCTCGCGCTTTGCGCGAGTACTGGCATGTTATGAACTACACTCCCTCTTTTAAAGAGTGTATCTACTTTATTTACCACAGAGATGACATTTCTTTAAATGAAAAAATCGAAATGGCAGAAGGCCTGCTTGGTCTCATGAAGCCTGATGATGAATGCTATGATCCGCTTGCAAGGTACATTGAGCAGAATAAGAAGTATATTGATTACTTTTGCTCGCCGTGTGAAGAGGGTACATTGTTTGTACACGAAAGCAGCTTTGCCGATGACGGAGAGGATGAGCATTATTTCGGCAGAAGGTATTACCATAATCTGTCAGAAATCAAGGACTACCTGGAAGGTTTCGGCCATAACGAAGTCGAGCTGACGCATGTCGTGGAGAGACGGGTTATGACAGCAACTGACAAAGGAATGACTGCCTATATTGAATTCGGCGAAGATGATGAAATCATCGTTCAGGACCTTTTCGGAGGCGCAGATTTCTTCAATGATTATGACAATCCGGGTTGGAATGACATAATCCTGGGTAACTATTGTTATGTGCATCCGTTTCGTAAAGGCCAAATACTTTACAGTGATCTCTGCCACCGCAAATGTGTTGTTGCAGATGTCACTCCGGACTGCAAACTGGAGATATACTTTATTGACAGGCATAACTGTATAGAGCGAATGTTTACCGAGCCGTGCAAAATCAACAAGATCAGTCCTTACAACGATTATGCTGACGAGGAGGAGGCGGTGATTCTTCATGAACTCGCCGCTTACATAAACGGCGAGATCAAACTTCCCCGCCTCCTCCACGAGTACAGCCTCTTCCGCGCCAGGAAAAATCTCGCCCGCGCGGAAGGCTACGGTTTTCTCTATAACGAGGACCTTTTTTAAGGAGTGAGCTATGAAAACCAGGATTTCAAGATATATGTGTCTGCTGCTAAGGCATAAGCCGGAGCAGGGGGACTTGTATATTGATGAGTATGGCTATACAGATATCGATGATCTTGTAGAGGCAGTCAGACTGAAGTATCCGAAGTTTAACAAGAGGATGCTGAAGGAAATAGTGGCTGAGGACGACAAGGGAAGGTATGGCTATGACGAGACCGGCTTTAAGGTGCGATGTGTCTACGGACACTCCTTTGAGATAAGGCCGGGCGAGGCGGTAAAGCCACCTGAGGTGCTTTATCACGGCAGCGCTGAAAAGTATGCCGATTCGATAAAGCGAGACGGCATACTTTCCAAAGGTCGTCAGTTCGTCCACCTGACGGCGGACTACGACCTTGCGGTGCAAACGGGCGCCCGCCACGGCGCGCCTGCTGTTTTCACCGTCAGCGCTGCCAAGGCCAATGCTGCAGGCCATCCCTTCTATCATCCCAATGACAAAATCTGGCTCACCGATTTTGTTCCGGTTGAGTTTATATCAGAAAAATGAGGTGCAAATTGCACCTCATTTTTTGTATTCGTATCTGCGAAGCATGGTTATGTTTTTGTTGGTGTTTTCTTCATCGTCCTCGGGAAGAAATACTCTGATGCCTATGGCTTCTTTGACAAATCCTGTTTTTTCAAGAAGATGTATAGAAGCCTCGTTTATGCCTAAAGTTTCTGCAATTACAGACTCGTGTACTTCCTTGTTCAGCTGACCGTTTAGGTATGCCTGTATAAAGAGGGGAAGGGCTTCGCTGCAATAGTTTTTGTTTCTGTGTTCCTTGAAAGTATAGAACTCTATATTATCATTCCATGGAGCTATACCTATGTA
>JAFYJR010000035.1 GCA_017538005.1 Clostridia bacterium
ATGACATTATCTGCCTTGCCGCCTGAAATACTTAAGATGCGGACATTGAAGTCGTTCTCGAGCAGATAGAGCAGGAAGTCGCCCATAACTATGTTTGAGTTTAAGCGTCCCTTGTCTATTTCAACGCCCGAATGGCCGCCTATAAGGCCTGTTACGGTGATTTTATAGCAGTCATCGTCACTGTCAGCGCTGTTCGGTATGTACTGGGGCCTTACGGGGAGTTTTATCTCCGCACGCGCGCCGCCTGCGCAACCTACTGTCAGAACGCCCTCGTTCTCGGAGTCGATGTTCAGGAGGCGTTTTGACTTCAGTATGCTCGTATCCAGCGCGTGCGCGCCGAACATACCTGTCTCCTCGTCTGTCGTGAACACAACTTCAAGGTCGGGATGGGATAAATTGTCACTGTCCAAGATGGCGAGACAGATGGCCACGGCTATGCCGTCATCGCCGCCGAGGGTCGTTCCCTGGGCAGACAGCCAGTTTTCGTCTCTGACGAGCGTTATGGCCTCTTTCTCAAAATCGATGTTTACCCCCGGGGCTGCCTCACAGACCATGTCCAGGTGGCCCTGGAGCATTATGGGGGCACTGTCTCTGTTGCCCGGCTTCTTTATTATGATGTTATTGCTGTCATCCTGATAAACTTCGAGGCCCCGCTCTTTTGCAAAAGCGAGGCAGAAGTCGGATATTCCTTTGGTGTTGCCGCTGCCGTGAGGTATTGCGGCAAGCTGTTCAAACCAATAAAGAACTTTGTCGAGCATAGTACACCTAATGTAACAAAATCCAGGCGAGCGCAAGCGCGCCGCCAAGCGCGAGTATGATGGGCATAAATGTCAAAAAAGCGGAAATGATAATGGCGGGAAGATCCCCTTTCTCGAGGTCATAGTGCTCCTCTTCCTTAGGGGGTTCTTCATTCTCGTCTTTCATGCTTTCGAGATAGAGCTTGTTGCGCTCCTCCATTATCTCGAAACCCTCTTTTGTCTTCTTAAGCATCAGACTCGCTCTCTTTCTTTTCACCTAAGATATGGTGGCATGCAACGAAGTGGTTCGGCGATATCTCGGTAAGTTCCGGAACGATATGCTGACAGATCTCCGTGCAGTACTTACAACGGGTGTGGAACTTGCAGCCCTTGGGCGGGTTGACCGGTGAAGGTATGTCGCCCTCAAGGATTACGAGTTCACGGTTGTCGTCGTAGTTTGTGGTGGGAATCGCCGACAGAAGGGCCTCCGTGTACGGATGGGCCGGATGGTCGAAGAGTTCCTGTGAATCCGAGAGTTCAACCAGGTTGCCGAGATACATAACGCCGATTCTGTCGGAGATGTACTTGACAACCGAGAGGTCATGCGTGATGAAGAGGTATGTGAGGTTCTTCTTTTCACGCAGGTCCTGAAGAAGGTTGATGATCTGGGACTGAATTGAAACGTCGAGAGCGGATACGGCCTCGTCGCATACAACAAACTTGGGGTCTGTTGAGAGCGCACGGGCTATACCTATTCTCTGGCGCTGTCCGCCCGAGAACTGGTGCGGATAGCGGTGTATGAAGTACGGCGCGAGACCGCACATTTCCATAATCTCAAGGACGTGGTCCTGCATACGCGGACTGCGCTTTCTGAACAGACCGTGCGCGGACATGCCCTCGCCTATTATCTGACCTACGGTGAAACGCGGGTTCAGTGATGAGTAGGGATCCTGGAAGATGAGCTGGAAGTCGCCGCGGAGGTGTCTGATCTCGCCTGTGGATAAACGGGCAAGGTCTATACCGTCCTGACGATAGGGCTCGTACTTCTGGAATTCCTCATCATCTGCGTACTTTGCACGCATTTCGGCGATCTTCTGAGAGGACTCCTCTATCTGCTTGCGGATGTCGTCCATCTGGGCGTTAATTGCGTCAACTTCGGCCTTTGCGGAAGTCACCTTGGCCTCGTTGTTGCCCTCATGCTCCTGAACATACTCCTCGTCCGCAAGTCTGGACTCAAGTCTTACTCGCTTCTCCTCCGCCTTTCTCATCTTTACAGAGAGGCCGTAGATAACCTCAAACTCGGACTGGACGGCGGATGTGTCGTCGAGAGTTATGAAACCGCCGAAGATGTTGGCGATGTTACGAAGAGCGGCGTCAGCCTCGAGCTTCGCAATACGATGTTCCTCGTATTTCGCGGCGTAGCCCTGGTCCTCTTCCTTCATTTTCGCAAGCTCTTCTGCCGTCTCTGCTTCTTTTTCGGCGAGTTTCTTCGCCTTCTCCTTCATAGCCGGCAGATGCTTTATGGTCTTCCTTACATACTTAGGCGCGAACTCGTCGAGTGAGCGGCCGTAGTACAGGGTCTGTCCGTCGGTCTGCTTGTAGAGCTCGAGCATCGTTCTGCCGAACGTTGACTTACCGCAGCCCGACTCGCCGACGAGACCGAGTACTTCGCCCTCGTAGATGGAGATGTCTATGCCGTCATTTGCCTTGACATACATACCCTTCTTGCCTACGGGGAAGTACTGCTTGAGGTTTGTTATTTTAAATAATACTTTTCTTTCTTCAGCCATTTTGACGTTCCTCCTTGTTCGGATAGAAACATCTGATGTCCTGGACATCGGAGATCTTCGTCATGGGCGGCTCTTCCTCCTGACACTTCTCAGTCGCGTACTTGCAACGGGGCGCGAACTTGCAGCCTTTGGGAAGGTCGAGCGGGTGCGGCACCGCACCGGGGATTACGTCGAGACGGTCAGTCGTAGGCGTGTCAAGACGCGGGATCGAGCACAGAAGTCCTTCTGTATAGGGGTGAGAGAACTTCGTGGCCGGGTTAAACAGCGTCTTGGCGGGCACCCGCTCGACTACCTGTCCGCAGTACATTACCGCGACGTAGTCCGCCATCTGGTTTATAACGCCCAGGTCATGAGTGATGAAGAGGATACTTGTACCCTGCTCCTTCTTAAGCTCATTCATGAGGCGAAGAATCTGAGCCTGGATGGTAACGTCGAGAGCCGTTGTGGGCTCGTCGGCGATGAGAAGCTTCGGTTTGCAGGCAAGCGCCATGGCTATCATGACACGCTGGCGCATACCGCCCGAAAGCTGGTGCGGATACTGTTTCGCGACTATCTCCGGGTTGGGGATTTTTACATCGCGAAGTATCTCAACTGACTTTTCAGCAGCTTCCTTCTTATCCATACCCTGATGGACCATGAAAACTTCGGAAATCTGCTTTTCTATCGTAAATACGGGGTTTAACGAGGTCATCGGCTCCTGGAAAATAACGGAGATCTCGTTTCCGCGGATCTGGTACATCTCCTCTTTTGAGAGGTTTGTAATGTCGCGTCCGTCAAAGGTTATTTTACCTGAGTCAATGTAGCCGTTACCGTCGAGAAGATGCAGTATGCTCATGGCGGATACGCTCTTGCCCGAACCTGACTCACCGACTATGCCGAGAGTCTCACCCTCTTTTACGGAGTACGAAGCGTTGTTGACGGCCTTGACCGTACCGCGCTTGGTCGTGAAATATGTGTGGAGGTCGGTTACTTCCAATAATACTTTCTTATCATCAGCCATAATCGCACCCCCTTATCTTCCGCTCGTCTTCGGATCAAGCGCGTCGCGGAGGCCGTCACCGATGAGGTTGATGCAGATACAGGCAACACCGAAGATGGTGCCGACAAATACCCAGTTCCACCAGTAGTTCTGGATGATGATACTGTTATTTGCGTTTGTGAGCATATTGCCCCATGTGGGTGTCGGAAGCGGAACGCCGAATCCGAGGTATGAAAGTGTGGACTCGGTAAGCATTGCCGTACCGAATGCGAGTGTAATTGTTACAAGGCATACTGACATGACGTTCGGTATGATGTGGCTGAAAATGATTTTGCTCTCTTTTACACCGAGAGCTTTGGCAGCAACAACATACTCCATCTCACGCTGTGAGAACATCTGCGCGCGAACAAGGCGGCAGAGACCCGGCCATGAGAGTATACCGAGGATTACCATGATAATGTACATACGCTGTTCTATGGAGACCTTCGTGCCCATAACGGCCGAAAGAATCATGGCGAAAGGTATGAACGGCATTGAGGATACTACCTCTGCGATACGCATGACAACCATGTCGACAACGCCGCCGAAATAACCGGCTATACCGCCGAGGATAACGCCGATGATGATCTCGATAACAACGGAGAGAGCACCGATTGTCATGGTCATCTTACCGCCGTTTACGAGTCTCGAATAGACGTTACGTCCGAGGTTATCCGTGCCGAGAGGGAATCCCTTGAGACCCCATGTTGTAACGTTACCGTCAGCTGTTACAGCGTAGTTCTGGAAAGAACCGGCATAGAGCGCTGTAATTTCGGCGCCCTGAAGCTTTTCGGGAACGGTTGTTTGCTTGTACTTGTTGTCGCCCCAGCCCACTACAGTACCGTCCTCAAGGAGAGCCGTGTAGTGATAGCGGCCGCCGACAAGTTTTACTACCTTTGACGAGAACTTCGGAATCTTGTTCTCATTCTTTGTATAGGCGCCCCACATGACGATGGAACCGTCATCCTTAAGGGCCGCCACACTGTTTGTCGTGGACGCGAGCGCGACCACGCCCTTCTCTGCGGCTTCGGGTACTTTCTGTACTGTCGTACTCGCGTGTTCTCCGCCGCGTACAACTCTGCCGTCATCAAGAAGCAGAACGAAAGAGTTGTTTGTAAGCGCGAAGTCAACGACATGGCCGTCGTATTCCTCGGCATTGTATGAGAAGTCAACGAAGTTTGAGTTACCCCATACGAAGAACCTTCCGTCCTCGGTCATAACGCCTGAGAACTGGTTGGAAGCCGCTATCTTGGCTATCTTCATGGTATGGGAGAGGTTGTTCTGCTGAAGTTCCTTGGGAAGTGTGCACTGGTTGAGTCTGTCACTGCCCCAGGCGTAGATGGTGCCCCTCTTGTCATAAGCGAGAGCATGGTCAGCACCTGCCGCAACACCTACGATATCGGCTTTCTGGACATCATTCGGAAGCTTCGAAAGGTCTATAATCTTTGTTACCTTGCTCTTGCCCCAGACATAGACATGACCCTCTTTGTCAACACCTATGGAATAGTTGTTGCCGACGGAGATGTCCTGTACGCCGTTCTGCTCGAGGGCCTTCGGGTATTTGAGCATGTTGTAGCCCGGAGCTATGTTTACGAGCGTACTGTCCTGCTCACCGAGGTCAAGGTATACGAAGTGAGGCGCTATAAATACGAAGAGCGCTATTATGATGAAAACGATGAGAGAGATGACTGACATCGGCTTGGAGAAATAGTTCTTTACGACGAGTCTCATCGGGCTCTGCATCTGTTCCTCAGTGTATATGTCAAGTTCCTTTTGCGGGAATATTAATCTCCTGATCCAACGAACGAGGAAGAATTCTTTTTTATTGTTTTCCATAATCCTTCCCCCTTACTTGTCTATGCGTACACGAGGATCAACCAGCGTGTAGCTTATATCGGTCAGCAATACGCCTATAAGGCTGACCAGTGTGTAGAACATCTGCATTGCGAGTACCAGCTCATAGTCAGTCGTGGTAAGACCGATCCAGTAGAGTTTACCGGTACCGTTTAACGCAAATGTCTGCTCGATAACGAGTGAACCGCCTGTGAATACCGCTATCATCCAGCCCATAATCGACGTAGATACGGGAAGAAGAGCGTTTCTCCAGGCATGGCTGTATATAACAACCTTCTCGCGCAAACCTTTTGCGCGGGCCGTACGGATATAGTCCTGTGAGAGTGTGTCCAGCATGGCTGCGCGGACCGTACGGGTCATGCCGGCAAGTCCGGTGAACACAAGGACGATAATGGGCAGGGCCATGTAGTACATTCGGTCCGCGAATTCATGCAGACCGACGTAGGTCGAGCCCGGTGTCTTCGCGCCTCCCGTCGGGAAGGCGGGTATCAGCACCGCAAAGAGATAAATAAACAAGATACCGACCAAGTAAGTCGGGAGACTGTAGCCTACGACCGTAGCGGCCTGAATTCCGCTGTCGGCCTTTGAGTGCGCGTGTACCGCGCAGTAGATACCGAGAGGAATCGTTATCATCAGTGTGATGATGGTCGAAAGTAAATTCAGTATTGTAGTATTAAGCATCGGCGCGCCGATTATGTCAATAACATCTCTCTTATAACCGAGTGAATAGCCGAAATTACCCTGGAATATGCCGTTGAATGTGCCGTCAATATCCTTTGTAAAGCCCATCCATCGCGCATAACGGACAATCAGCGGGTCATCCAGACCGAGCTGCGCCCGAAGTGCAAGGTACTGTCTCTGCCACTCATCAGGTTTCAATGCTTTTCTGAGAGGTTCAAGCTGTACAAGAGCCGGATCACTCGGGATCAGGTTGTACACAAAGAACATCATCAGAGATACTACTAAGAAAACTATGATGAGGTAAACGACACGTTTTGCGAGATACTTCTTCATATTTTCCGATTCCCCCTCTTACAGTGTAAAGGGACCTCCCCCGAAGAGGAGGTCCCTTATGTCTGTGCTTAATTATTTAGCAGGATTTGCATAAAGGATGGCACGTGAGTAACCCCAGAACGGGCCTTCCTGATAGTCAGTAATGGTGTTCGGATATACTGACATATAGATGTTCGCATAAAGAGGTACCTGAGGAAGGAGCTCATTATAGCGAAGAACGAACTGCTGCCACATATCGAGATATGTATCATAGTCGTCCGGATCAACAGCAACCATATCCATTGAGAGCTTATCAAGTTTCTCATCATAGAGGTGGTTTACGTTGTAACCCATGTCGATGTAATCCTGGTTGGTTGTGAACTCGAATCTGAAGTCATAAGCACCTGATGACCAACCTGTAGCAAGGTTGAACATGTTGTACTTAGGAACAGAGTAGTCACCACCGAGACCTGCGATATCCTGACGATAGAGGTAGTTAAGAAGCTGGTCGAAAGTCATAACGTTCTGTACGATTTCGATACCGGCGTCCTTAGTAGCCTTACCGTTAGCAAGCATTGTGGAGAGAAGGTCAGAAACTGAGTTACCTTCTGAAGAGCACCAGTTGATCATAGCGGGCATGTAGATCTGTCCGTCAACTGTCTTGCAGAAATCTTCATAGTACTTAGCTTCGTCAGCAGATACTCTCTTGTAACGAACGAGACCTGAACCATCTTCATAGTCAGAACCGTCTTCGTTGTAGATGAAGCCTGCTTCCTTGAGGAGCTTAACAGCGCCTTCAGGGTTGTAGTCATAAGTGTTGAGATTCTTTGCGATGAAGTCCTTGGAGTCTTCATACATTGAGAAAGCTGTGCAATACGGACCGTGAACAACGGAACCCCAGCCCTGGCAGAATGTGTTTGCAAACTCGTTTCTGTCGAGAAGCATAGCTACTGCCTGACGGAACTCTGTGTACTGTGTGGGACCGATATCGCAAGCGAAACCGAAGTAACCGTAACCGGCGCGGTCATACTTGCAGTAAGAGCTGTCAAGTTTACCGGAGTCGATGAGGTCGAGAAGAGCGTTAACCTGATCGCCGTCAGCAATACCTGAGTAGATCTGGATGCCGCCTGTTGAGATAGTATCGATAACTGTCTCGTCTTCAGCCTTAACGATAACAAGGTTCTTGATTGTAGGCTTCTGGCCCTGGAAGTCGCCGCAGTACTTGTCGTTGGCAACAAGAGTGATTTCGTTGGCAGTCTTGTCGAACTTAACGAGGTTGTACGGACCGGCTGTTACACGATCGGATGTAGCGAACTGAGCAGCAACAACTGTCTCTTCGATAGCGTCCTTTGTGAACTCTGTGCCGTTGGCGTTCTTCATGTAAGCACCTTCGCCGTCATCTGCTACTGACCAGCCCTCGCCGAACCAGTATGTAAGGTTTACAGCCTGGAATGCAGCATAGCTGAGGTCATAGTAGTAAGGAAGGTAGTCATTACCGTCAGTACCTGTCTTAAGAACTGTTACTGAGAACTCATAGTCGCCGAGGAGACGTGCGCCGGCAAGAACAGAAGCTTCGCCGTTCTTATAAGCGTCGCCACCCGGGATCATGGCATAAGTAGCCTTGGTTACGCCCATTTCCATGCCAGCGGGGCTGGTGATGAAGAGGAGCCATGCAAGGAAGTTCTCAGCCTTGATGGGATCGCCATTGTTGAATACAAGACCTTCTTTGATCTTGAACGTGTAGGTTGCGTTTCCGTCGTCGTCTTCTGTGCGCTCATACTTATCAACAACAGAGTCATTGATTACGAAGTCGCCGTTTTCATTTGACTGAACGGTTGCGCAGTCATCAGTAAGTGTGATGACATCCTGGTCTGTGGCATTGATGGAGCTTGCGAAAGCGCCATAAGCCCAGTCACCATTGGCCTGTGTGGAATTACCGATGATGACTTTGATGTCGCCGCTCGGCTTTTTGCCGCCGTTGTTTCCGCCGCCCTTAGTACAAGCAGCAAAAGAAAGCGCAAAAACGAGTGCAAGCACCAATGCAACAATTCTCTTGAGTTTCATTTGTAACTCTCCTTTTCCTGATTTGTCTCCACAAAAGAGACATAATTCCGAATTGCATTGCATGCAGGACAAATGTTAGTCCTACATGCGTTATATTATAATATTATAAGAGAAGGGTGTCAAAGCGATTTAACGCTTTAACACCCCAAAATTATAATAATAATTATGTACAAATTGCACAAAAAATGACTATTGAAGTTTGGAGAGGTCGAAGTTGTCAAGCCATGCTCCCGCCTCTTCACAGATGCTCTTGAAGGCATCCTCATCGAACGGGCTTTCCATGCCGGCGTCAACTACGAGATCCTTGAAAATCTTCGTACCTGCGAAGCTTACGTACTTCATATATGACTTCCAAGCTGCGTCAAAGTCCCTCTGCATGAATGCCCAGTACTCGAGTGCTACTGTCTGAGCGAAGCAGTAGTCGATGTAGTAGA
>JAFYJR010000036.1 GCA_017538005.1 Clostridia bacterium
CAATTGTTCTGCTGAACAAAAACGACGATGTCACACCGAATAAGGACGGTACCTTCTGGCACCAGTTCTTCTCGGTATTCAATTTCAAAGAGTTCTTCAAATACAGGGAACTCGTACTTGTACATTGCGGTCTTGCTATGTTCTTTATAGGTTTCAATGTATATTTTGCTTACATAGGTAATTACCTCATCTACTATCTCGGTTACACACCGGATATGATGGGTATCATAGAAGCGGTGCCGCTCATGCTTTCTGCCGTGATTACCATTCCCGTCGGAAAACTCATCAAGAAGGAGAAACATCCGTACATAGCCATGTGTGCGGTAGCAGTGAACGCGATAGGATGTATTGTTATTCACTTTGTCGATGTATCGAAGATTGACGCGACACAGATATTCAATCCCCATGTCTGGGCGGGTGTGTTTGTTGTCGGTCTCGGCTACATTGCTCTTCTTCAGACACTCAGAGTCTGGACCTTCCAGCTCTATCCGGAGGACAGGAGGGGACAGTTTGAAGGCATCTGGATTCTGTTCTTCGTCCTTATTCCGATGATCGGCGGCTCGGTAATTGGCGAGCGCGTTGTAAAATCCTCGGGCGAGCAATTCCTTGACGCCGCGAGCGGACAGATGCAGTACATACCGAACGGCAGCATTTTCCTTGTCGGCGGTCTAATCTGTCTCTTCTCGATAATTCCGTTTGCACTTACCTTAAAGCACAGAAAAGGAGCGCAGGATGAAAAGTAAAGTCTATTTCACAAAACAACTCGATTCAGAAGCCACAATAAAGCTTTACGAAGCCGTAGGTTTAAAACTTACCGGCAATGTAGCCTTTAAAATACACTCGGGCGAGAAGGGCAATCAGAACTTTTTAAAACCGGAGTTCTGGAAGCCTCTTGCTGATCATATCGGTGTTGATACAGTCGTCGAGTGCAACACCGCTTATCCCGGCGCGCGCAACGAGACTGAGAAACACAGAAAACTTATGGAAGAGCATGAATGGTCAAAGTACTTTAATGTCGACATTATGGATGCTGAGGGTCCGGATATGATACTTCCGGTTGAACCCGGAAATATACTTGAAGAAAATTATGTCGGCAAGAATCTGAAGAACTATGATTCCTGCCTTATCGCCGGCCACTTCAAGGGCCATCCGGCCGGAGGCTACGGCGGAGCGCTGAAGCAGCTCTCCATAGGCTTCGCCTCAACGGCCGGCAAATGCCTCATCCACTCGGCCGGCGAATATGATGACCAGAATGTCGTCTGGAGCCATATGGCATCCAACGAGGATTTCACGGAGTGTATGGCCGACGCCGCAAAGTCTGTCGTCGATTATTTCGGCGGCAATGCCGTGTATGTTTTTGCAATGAAAAACATATCGGTTGACTGCGACTGCTGCGATATGGCTGAGGACCCGTGCATGAAGGATATAGGCATACTTGCGTCAACCGATCCTCTTGCGCTCGACCAGGCCTGCATAGACCTTGTCTGGGCCTCGGATGACCCGGGACGCGACCACCTTATCGAGCGCATAGAGTCACGGCAGGGCCGCCACATCCTCGAGGCCGCCGAGCGCATCGGCGTCGGCTCCCGTGAATATGAACTGATAGAAATCTGAGAACGATAAAATGAAAAAGTATTTCAGTGTTTTGATTCTCTCTGTGCTTGCCGTATTTATTCTTACGGCCTGCAACATAACCATCAATTTAGGCGAGAGGACTACAAAAGAGAATACGACAAAAGAGACGTCGACAGACGCGACAACAAGCGCGACGAGGAGTGAACTCGGCGGGCCTTATGAGGTTGTGCGCGTCGTCGACGGCGATACCATTATTATTGTTTATAACAACGAATACACCCGACTGCGTTTTTCAAATGTTGATACACCTGAAAGCGTGGCGGGCGAGGACAGCGGTAAGGTAAATACCGAAGAAGGCGTTGTCGCGTCAGACTATACCAAGAAACTCCTGCCTGAGGGCTCAAAGGTTTATCTTGAGTTTGACAATAAGACGCGCGATCAGTTTGACCGTCTTCTCGCGTATGTCTATCTCGAGGACGGGGAGACGATGGTTCAGCGTCTGCTTCTGAAAGACGGTATGGCGCGCGTCTTCAACGACAAGCAGAACAAGAGATACACTGAAGAATTCTTTGAACTTCAGGATGCCGCGAAAGAGGCAAAAATCGGAATATGGGCAGGGGAGAACAATGATTGACGAAAAGGATCTGCGTGAAGAGTTTGTCAGCTCCGAAGAGATATTTGACGGTAAGATTCTTCATGTCATAAAAGATACGGTAAAACTGCCGAACGGCAACATAACTTACAGAGAAGTGATCCGTCATGTCGGCGCAGTATGTATAATACCGATAACAGATGACAATGAAGTCATTGTTGAGCGTCAGTACCGCTATCCGCCCGACGAAGTGGTCACTGAGATACCGGCCGGTAAACTTGACTCTCCGGATGAAGACCGCCTCTCTGCGGCTCAGAGAGAACTTCACGAGGAAACCGGCATAACCGCCGACAAATGGACTGAAATAGGTGAGTTCTACGGAGCGATTGCATACTCTGACGAGCGTATTACAATGTATATGGCTCAGGGGCTCCATTTCGGCGAACAGAAACTCGACGACGACGAATTCCTCACAATAGAAAAAGTGCCCTTAAAGACGCTCACAGACGATGTTATGGCCGGTCGTATAACCGACGCCAAAACACAGACGGCGATTTTAAAGGCAGCAAGAATATTGGGTATATAAAAAAGACTCCCGGAAAACCGGGAGCCTTTATTTTTATTTCTTCAGCTGGTTTATCATTCTGAAATGATTTCTGTACCAGGGCTGAAGTTTGGAAGCGGAGGTGGGGAGGAGGAAGCCGCCGATGATTCCCAGGTGGTCGCAGGGGAATACATCGTAGACATACCACATGCCCTTCTTCGGTTCCTTGCCTTTGAGGTCATAGAGATCCATATGGGGCTCGTTAAACGGAGCAGTCTCGGAAATTGTCGGTACAACGCCGTCGTTTGCGAGCCAGTGCTCATCGATGGGATAGTCGTCAACATCGTTTACGGAATACTTTCCTATAGAGCGAGAGAAAGCCTGGAATACCGGTGACATTGTAAGACGGGGAGTGTGCTTGGGCTTTGATGAGAAGAACAGCTGTGAGGTCTTGCAGCACGGCCATGAGAAGTAATAGACATTAGGGAGACATTCTATGGTCTCGTTTACTTCTTTCGCGCCCTGCATTGTGAGGTCGTACCAGACGTTGTCGTGGCTGTCCTTGACCTTCTGCATCTTCTTTATGGATATAGGCATCTTTGAGAGATCCCACTGGTCCATATTGCCGTTGTAGAGACGGCCGAACCAGTTATTTCCGCCAGCCGCGGCAAGTCCGTACGTGACCATATCAAGTACATTCATTGTATGTCTTGCCGAGTAGAGGAGGGTAGTGCCCTCATGAACGGAAGCGACAGCGGTTATAGAGAAGACCCAGTCCTCTTTGCCGCCCTTGAAAAGGTCGGAGAGTTCGTTCTCCGGCGTCGCGGCTTTTTCGGGTTCTGAGCCGTTTGCCAGAAGCGTGGCCAGAAGTCTTATCGTCGCGCCGCCGAAAGAATGGCCGACAAGGTTGACTTTCTTGTCAGGACCCCAGCCTTCGAAGATCGGCTTGCTGAAAGTTCTGCCGAAACGCTTGTGACCGTATTTCTTTGAGTGGGCGACACCGTAGTCAACTGTACCGCCGACAAGCTGTGCGTAGAGCTCACAGGCTCTGTCCCAGGCGCTGGAGTATTTTCCGACAGACGGAGTATAAACTTCAAAGCCCTGATCCGTAAGATATTGCTGGAGACTTCCCGAGAGCATGCCCCAGTAAGGAGCAATCTTATTCATGTTCTCGTCGCTGCCGTATCCGAGCATTCCGTGGACGAGGACATAGGGATAATTTGTTACTGTTTTCAAAGTAACACCTCCGAATTAAATTTTTACAAAAATATTATAATGGGGAAGTTAATGCTTTACAACCTGTATCTTTTGTGATAAAATTATACAAAATAAAAATTTTGTATAATTTAGGGGACAAAAAACGGCAAA
>JAFYJR010000037.1 GCA_017538005.1 Clostridia bacterium
GGCTATGACGGCAAGGATAATCTCATCGCCAAGATAGAAAACCAGTCCGGTATAGACAACATCAAGGAAATCTGTGAAGAGTGCGACGGCATTATGATAGGCCGAGGTGATATGGGTGTTGAGATTCCATTTGAGGAACTTCCGGCGGTTCAGAAGAAACTGATTACCAATTGCCGCCTGCTTGGCAAGCGTGTCATCACTGCGACTGAAATGCTTGAGTCGATGATTCACAACACGCGCCCGACGCGCGCCGAGATCTCCGATGTCGCGAACGCCGTCTACGACGGTTCGAGCGCCATCATGCTCTCGGGCGAAACCGCCTCGGGCGAGCACCCCGTCGAAGCGGTTGAGACGATGTCCAAGATAGCTGAAAGCACGGAAAAGAATATAAATTACAACAAGTGGTTTTACGAAACTGATTTTGTCATAAAGAACACAGCTGATGCCATCAGTCATTCGACTGTCGGTATGGCTATAGACATAGACGCGAAAGCCATAGCCGTCTGCACGATAAGCGGCAAGACGGCCCGTATGGTTTCGCGCTTCCGTCCGACCGTAAACATTCTCGGTCTCACGACCGACAAGCGCACTTACTACCAGCTCGCCCTCTCCTGGGGCGTCGTGCCCGCGCTTGTCGACATCTACGATTCGACCGATGTCATGTTCTTTACCGCAAAACAGAAACTCAAAGAAGTGATGGGCCTTGAAGACGGAGATCTCGCGGTTTTAACCGGCGGCACTTCCACAACTTCAGGTAACACAAACCTTATAAAAGTAGAAACAGTATAGGAAGGTAAACTTATGGATCTCATACCCAGTTTCCAGGTTGATCACACAAAAATAAAGCCGGGAATCTACGAATCTCGACTGGATAAGCTCGGTGATGAATTTGCCACAACCTTCGATATCCGGATGAAGTATCCGAATACCGAACCGGCAATTCATCCCAACGCCATGCACACAATAGAGCATGTCATAGCGACTTTCCTCAGAAATGATGAGGAATGGAAGGACAGGATAATCTACTGGGGTCCCATGGGCTGTCTCACCGGTTCATACCTCATAGTCAAAGGTCATCCGACCCCCGAGGAAATCTATCCTCTTATGCTCAGGGCTTTTGAACACCTGAAAGACTTTGAAGGCGATGTACCCGGTGCCACACCAATAAACTGCGGCAACTATCTTCTCCACGATCTTCAGATGGCCAAATGGGAAGCAGCCCAATACTATACGCGCCTTAAAGAGGATCCGTGTTTCACCTATCCGACAACCGAGCGCATAACAACCGACCAGGGTAAAACATTCTACGATTCATAAATTTAAAATCCCGCCGTTTCTTCGGCGGGATTTTTTATTTTGCTGATTTACACCAGGGCTTCAGGCAACAGTTTTGGCACTGGGGACGGCGGGCAATGCAGACCGCACGGCCGTGAAGGACCATCCTGTGGCAGAAGTCATTGCTCTCTTCCGGCGGAAGAATCTTCTTGAGTTCAAGTTCCACTTTCTTTGGGTCCTTCGTGTCGACAAGTCCCAACAGATTGGAAATTCTTATCAGGTGGGTGTCCGCAACAACCGCGGGTTTGCCGTAGATGTCTCCGACTATCAGGTTCGCGGTTTTGCGGCCTACGCCGGGCAGCGATGTCAGGTCCTCGATATTGTCCGGTACGACTCCGTCGAACCTCTCGAGGACCGCCTGCGCTGCCCCGATTATATCTTTGGCTTTCGCGTGGTAGAAGCCGCAGGAGTGGACGAGTTCCTCTACATCCGCAAGCTTTGCTTTCGCGAAAGCCTCCGTTGTCGGATACTTTTTAAAAAGTGCCGGTGTAATCATATTTACGCGGGCGTCCGTGCACTGTGCCGACAGCCTTGTCGCCACGAGCAACTGGAACGGGTCGCCCGCCACCAGCGCGCATTCCGCTTCCGGGTATTCTTTTTTCAGCGCTTCAACACATTTGAGAGCACGCTCTTTATTGTTCATATATACTCCTTAGAATTTGGAAACAATCCAGGTGATGAGTTCGAGGAGGAGGAAGATTATCGGAAGCTCGAGGAGGTAGATGGCGAAGCAGTGCTTGCCGAGCCATGAGAGAGCTTTCGAGTGAACGGGGTAGGCGAAGTCGGGCACTTTGCCGTTCGATACCGGTTCGCCGAGGAAGGCGCCCATATAGAAAACGAAGATATACGGTATCAGCGGAAAGTAGTCCGCGGAATAAAACTCAGGGTACTGGATGCCTATCGGGAAGAGCCACTTCTGCTCGAATGCTTTTTCGGGGAGTGTCCAGGCTGCATTGCCGTACAGGGAAATCGTACCTGCGCTCAGCCAGAATCTGAAGAGCCAGAACGCGAAAATCATTAGTATGAGGCCCAAAAACCAGGGGGTCTTGCGGATGGGTTTGTCGAGCAGGGCAAAGCTTAAAATGGCCACTGTGAAGAAGTCGAGGATGCCCCACCAGATCTGTGTGTCCGAAAAACCCAGTTTCGGCAAAACGACTATTGACGCGAAGTTTAAAGCCAGCGCGAAGGCGGCAAGCTTAAGTCCGCGTTTTAAATTGCTGTGCGAGAGGTGGCAGCAGATACCGCAGATAAAAATAAACATGCACGAGACATACGGCTGAACGGGAAGGAAGAATGTATATGCGTCATACCCGAACTGAATGCCGTACTGGTCGTACATAAATATGAAGGCATGATAGAAAATCATGCATAAAACGCAAAAGCCCCGGAGCTCGTCCAGAAGGGCTATGCGACCTTTTGATTCACTCATCTAATCACCATTGCCGATTATATCAAATTCGTGTATAATTGACAAGCAAACGAAAGGGGTATGACATGGCTTTTGACGCGGTAATCTTTGATTTTGACGGCACTGTCGCGGACACCGGTGAAGGCGTGCGCAACGCGGTCCGTTATGCCTTAAAACAGTTTGATATGCCAATCATAGAGGACCGGATAAACGAGTTTCTGGGTCCTCCGCTCTATCTTACTTTTGA
>JAFYJR010000038.1 GCA_017538005.1 Clostridia bacterium
AACGATTTAGCGTGCTACTATGTTAACACGATAAAACGCAAAGGAGATTTACTATGAAAAAGTTTATCGCAATCGTAATTACACTCGCAATGGTACTCTGTCTTGCTGCCTGCAGCAAGGGCAACCCGCCTGAGGGTCCCGACACCGCGACAGATCTCGAGTATGTTTTGAATAAAGGCACCCTTGTTGTCGGTGTAACTGACTTTGAGCCAATGGACTATCAGGATGCCGACGGCAACTGGATAGGCTTTGACGCCGATGTGGCCGCTGCCTTTGCCGAGTCTCTCGGTCTCAAGGTTGAGTTTGTCGAGATAGACTGGGACAACAAGATCCTTGAACTCAACGGCAAATCAATAGACTGCATCTGGAACGGCATGACCCTTACGGATGAAGTCACCTCCGCCGCTTCATGTTCAAACGCTTATTTCAACAACAAGCAGGTTGTAATCGTACCCGCTGCCGATGCTGACAAGTATCAGACTGCGGAAGCCTGCAAAGACCTGAACTTCGCCGTTGAAGCAGGTTCGGCAGGCGAGGCCGTAGCGAATGAAAACGGCTTTAAAGTAACTCCGGTCAAGGACCAGGCTTCCGCCCTTATGGAAGTTAAGTCCGGCACTGCCGATGCCGCAGTCATCGACCTTCTCATGGCAATGGCCATGACAGGCGAAGGCACGGGCTATGCTGACCTCACATATACCGTCGGCCTCAACGATGAGGAATACGGTGTTGCTTTCCGTCAGGGTTCGGAGCTCGCTGAAAAGCTCAACGCTTTCTTTGTAAACAATTACGCGGACATAGAGACCATAGCTGAAACATACGGTCTCACTGACGCTCTCATAGAGCAGAAATAAGTTTATGGCTTTGATATCAGAACAGTTCCCTGTGGTGTTCCAGTCTCTGAATATCGGTTTTCTGCAGACGCTCAAACTCTTCTTCGTAACACTGCTCGGAGCACTTCCGCTCGGACTGATAATCTCTTTCGGTTCGATGACAAAGTTCAAACCCGTACAATGGCTCACACGATTTATCGTGTGGGTCGTTCGCGGTACGCCTCTGATGATACAGCTTCTGATTATCTACTATTTCCCCGGTCTTGTAATGCACAACACAATCTGGGGAGGCGGGGAAGACGGTCGTTTCATAGCGGCCTGCGTGGCGTTTATCTTCAACTATGCCTGCTACTTCTCGGAGATATACAGAGGCGGTATCCAGTCCATACCGGTCGGACAGGATGAGGCCGGTCTCGTACTCGGAATGACCAAATCACAGATTTTCTTCAAGGTCAAACTTCTCCAGATGATAAAGAGAATTGTCCCTCCGATTTCAAATGAGATAATCACGCTGGTAAAGGATACATCGCTCGCCAGAATTATAGCTCTCCAGGAACTTATCTGGGCCGGACAGGCCTTCCTCAAGGGTTCTCACGGCATCTCGGGCGCCATCTGGCCGCTCTTCTTCACCGCGGTTTACTATCTCGCTTTTACGGGAATCCTGACCGTTCTTCTGGGCCGTCTTGAGAAGAAACTTGAGTATTTCAGATAGGAGGGTGAATATGGCTGTACTGAAAGTTGAAAACATCGAAAAGAGCTTTGAAAACACCCTCGTTTTAAAGGACATCAGTTTTGAGCTGCCCGAGGGGCAGGCGCTTGCCATAATCGGCTCATCCGGTTCCGGCAAGACTACCTTGCTTCGCTGTCTGAATTTCCTTGAGACGCCGGACCGGGGCCGCATTATCGTCAAAGATGAAGTCATCTTTGAAGCGGACGATCCTTCGACACAGCTTGAAAAGGATGTCCGCCGCAAGCGCCTCCATTTCGGACTCGTGTTCCAGAATTTCAACCTGTTTCCGCAGTATACCGCTCTGCAGAATGTTATGCTCGCGCAGCAACTGCTCGCGAAGGAGCGGGACGACTATAAGACGAACAGGAGGCAGATTGAAAAGGAGATAGAGGAGAAGTCAATCGCTCTCCTTGAGAAGATGAATCTCGGCGACAGAGCCGGCCACTACCCGCACCAGCTGTCCGGCGGACAGCAGCAGCGTGTGGCCATTGCCCGCGCCCTCGCGCTCGAGCCAGACATCCTCTGTTTTGATGAGCCCACATCTGCTCTCGACCCTGAACTTACGGGCGAAGTTTTAAAGGTAATCCGCGAACTCGCCGAGGAGCATATGACCATGATTATTGTCACTCATGAGATGGCCTTCGCGCGTGATGTCGCGGACAATATAATCTTCATGGACGAGGGAATTATAGCCGAACAGGGCCCCGCAAAAGAGATTATTGATAATCCACAAACTGAGCGCTTAAAAGCGTTTTTATCTGTATAATATTGACTTTGACATAAAGCCTTCAAAAGACTATTATATTTATAATATCTTTGTATCGGATTGTGGCTTTATGGATCTCGCACAACTTGCAATTGAACATGGATTTTCGCACGCAAAAGAGTTTGACCCTCAGGTACTGGAGGCCAGACAGGATGTGCGCGCGATGTGTGAAGAGGACAAGTGCCACGCCTATGCAAAGAACTGGACTTGTCCTCCTTTCTGCGGCACTCTGGAGGAATGCCAGGCAAAAATGCTCAGTTACAAAAAGGGTGTTCTTCTGCAGACAGAGGGCAAACTGAACAAGGTCATTGACTTTATCGGTTACATTGAAACCGGCAAGCGTCACAATGACCTTGTGTATTCTTTTGCCGACAAGGTCCGCGAACTTTATCCGGGCTGCCTTGTTCTGGGCGGAGGCGGATGCCGCATCTGTAAGAAATGCGCTCATCCTGAGCCCTGCAGAAACCCGGACAGAGCCGTCCCCTCAATGGAGGGTTACGGTCTTCTGGTATCTAAAGTCTGCGAGGCCGCGGACCTCCCGTACTACTACGGAGAAAAGACAATAACGTACGTTGCGTGCGTTTTATATAACGATTAGGAGTTTTATGAAACCGAAAGTTCTGCTTCTTGCGCTTTTAATGGTTCTCACTTTAAGCGGCTGTTATTTTGATTCAAACCCCACGCTGCTTGACGAACCGGATTTTGAATACGAACCCCCGAAACTCAACCTGCAAAAGGACATTGTGATGACCTTTACGGGCGATGTTTCTTTTGCCGACAACTGGCACATAATGGACTACTGCAAGAAGAACAACTGCACCCCGAAAGACCTTGTTTCACAGGATCTCATCGACGAGATGAAGAATGCCGATGTAGCCCATATGAACAACGAGTTCGTCCTTTCAACAAGGGGCAAGGAAATTGACAAATCCTACAATTTCAAAGGTAAACCCGAAAACGCGAAATATTATAACGATTTCGGTATTGACTTCGTCACACTCGCCAACAACCATGTCTGGGACTACGGCGAGGAGGCATTCCTTGACACGCTCGACGCCCTTGATGCCGCCGGCATAAAATACGTCGGAGCGGGCAAAAACATAAAAGAGGCCTCTGAGCCCCTCTACTATGAAATAGACGGCAGGACGATAGCATTTGTCGCCGCCAGCCGCGCGGAAAAGACAAAGCGCACTCCTGAGGCTACAGATACGACACCCGGCATCCTTCTCTGCTATGACACGACAAGGTTTGTAAATGAAATAAAAGAAGCAAAATCAAAGGCTGACCTCGTTGTTGCTCTCGTTCACTGGGGCACGGAGGATTCCGACAAGCTTGAAAAAGTTCAGCAGGAGACCGCAAGGCTCTACATAGACGCAGGAGCAGACATGATAATCGGCGGTCACGCCCATATGCTTCAGGGCATAGAGTATTATAAGAACAAGCCGATAGTGTACAACCTCGGCAACTTCCTCTTCAGCAGCACGGAGATAGACACTGCCCTTCTCAAAGTCACGCTGACAGCTGACAATGAAGTGAAACTTCAGCTCATCCCGGCGGTACAGAAAGACTGCAAGGTAACATCCGAAGCAGGTACTGAAAAAGGCAAGGAAATACTCAGAACAGTTGAGAGTATCTCAGAAGGAATTGTAATCGCAAGTGACGGTACGGTAACCCGTTGACAACAAAAATCCTTTATGTTAATATTATCGGGCGCGAAACCGCGCCCGCAGATACGCAGAGGTATCGAAGTGGTCATAACGAGGCGGTCTTGAAAACCGTTTGGGTTCACGCCCGCGTGGGTTCGAATCCCACCCTCTGCGCCAAGGCCCGGAGCAAAAGCTCCGGGCTTTTTCAATAGAATTGTGAGGTCCCCAATGAAGACAACCAAAGAAACAATATTAAAAACGGCTCTGAAGATGTTCAATGAAAAGGGCGCAGACAATGTTTCCGTTGATATGATCTGTAAAGAATGCGGAATCACAAAAGGCTCTTTTTATCATCATTTTTCATCCAAGGATGATATATTCCTCGGATACTGGGATTATGTTTCCCAACCGGTCAAGAGCATTCTTGAAATTGCCGATTCAAAACTTTCAGCCAAAGAAAAACTGAGAGAGATAATGAACCTCGGAATCAGTGCTGCCGTAAATGAGATGGGCCAGGCCAACATGGGCAGTTTCTGGAAAATTGACATTGCGCACGGCAACAAAGTTCTGAGTCCGTTCGGTTTTACTGACGGTACGGCTTTCTCAGAGGAAATAGCGGGATACATTGTAAATCTGATTGAAACCGCTCAGAAGAGCGGAGAGATCAAATCCAAAAAGGATCCGAAAGAATTGCTGACAGTGTACTACGCCGCTGTTATGGGAATCAGCGTCAACTGGTCAACTTCCGGCGCGGATTATGATGTTACGGATTATCTGAACACGGTGTTCGATGTAGTCTTTGATTAATCTCTTAATTGACTTTATAACATACCGAAGTTATAATAAACATACCGCAGTATGTTTATTGTGATTTCGGTATTTTTTTATGGGAGGATGATTATGAACAAAAAAGCTGAAGTTGCAGAGCGCGCCGCATTGATCACCGCAACGGTAAAGCACGAAAAGACCGAACGCATTCCCATCATGAGCAATGCATGGAACTGGAAGGTCTACGATGCCGGCTTTACTCTTTCGGAAGCGCTCTATAACCAGAAGAAGTACACAAAAGTACTTAAGCACTATTTTGACAACTATCCAGCCGACTTCATGTTTGAGACCGGCAGCCGCAATCCTTTTGTCTATACACAGTATCTCGGAAGTGATAAGAGATACATCATCGATGATGAGAAAAAGATAATGAACGTTGTCGATGAATCGTATCTTGAGCCCGACGAGTATGACGAGCTCATAAACGATCCTATGAAATTTATATGGGAGAAGTTCCTTCCCAGAAAATGCCCGAATCTCAAGCAGGAGAAAAACGGCAAGGTATATATTGATTCAATGTATGCGTATATTAACTGGCTTAACGGCTATCTGGGATACGGCAAGACACTTGCCAAGAATTACGGTGTTCCGCTTCTTACTGACCTTTATGCTCCTTTCTATATGATGAACGGTATGGAAATCATGCTTGACTTCATGAGAGGTATGAGAGGCCTCAGCGTGGATCTTCGCCGCCAGCCTGAAAAGGTTAAAGCCGCGGTTGAGGCGCTGGACAGCATCTTTGAACCGAAGATGGAAGGTTATGCGGGCCCGCACGGACATAATCCGGACGCGGCTTTTGACGGAGCGATGGTATTCATTGCGACATCCATGCTCTCGCCGAAGCAATTTGAGACTTTCTATCTGCCCTGGCTGAACCGTACGAAGGATTTTGCGGTAGAACACGACAAGACGGTAATGATCTTTGCTGAGGCGGAGAACTCCCGCTTCTACGAATTCCTGAAAGATCTTCCGGAAGGTCATTTCGCGATTCTCGCCGAACAGGATGACATTTTCAAAACAAAGAAAGAGTTACCCAATCTGTGTGTCTGCGGCGGTATGCCTGTTGAACTGCTCGGCAAAGCAACACCCGAAGAGTGTGTTGACTACGCCAAGAAACTGATTGACGAACTCGCGGTTGACGGCGGCTACATCTACTCCGAAAAGAAGATGATGTCCTACATGACAGACTGCAAATCGGAAAACCTGAAGGCGGTTACCGAATTCGTTCATGATTTCAGAATTTAAGGGGGCGTAATTATGAATATGATTAAACTTGTGGCAGGCCTGCTCACTTACAAGCTGGCCAACAAAAAGTACTATGACAAGAATCTCAGCACTTATCCTGAAGGCTTCAACATAATGCACAACTCCCTGTCTTTTGCCGGTGACCTGCAGGAGACTTTCTGGAGCACATTCCTTCTCTTCTCAACGTATTTTTAATAATCAAAAGAAAAAGCAACGGACATCCGTCCGTTGCTTTTTTTGTTTTGCCTTTAATATCCGATTTCTTTCAGCAGAAATTCCTGCCCGCTGAGAATCGTTTTGTTTCGGGAACCGCATTTTGGACAGGCGCCTTCATTGCGCGCGACATTGTACATTGCTTCGCAGTCTTTACAAAGCGCTTCGCCCGCGACTGTGATTATGTGAAGTTCCGAGCCTTCAAAAATCGGGCGTTTTTCAATGACTATCGGATAGTATTTGTAGAAGAAAACGGGAAGGTAACCGCTGAGCTCACCTACCTCAAGAGTGAGGTAGGTGATTTTCTCTATGCCGTTTTCTCTGGCAGTATTCTCGGCGAGATCCACTGCTTTCTGAAGTACACTTATTTCATGCATAACTTATGCCTTAATCTTGCGCTTCGCGATATCTCCGACCTTCTTGACTTCTTCCGTGACAACTTTTGGAACAAGTTTTTCGTAAGGCACACCCCAGATGTCTCTTACACGGTCAAGATGGATTGCGTCGAA
>JAFYJR010000039.1 GCA_017538005.1 Clostridia bacterium
AAAAGCAGCTGCAGAAGCGGCGAAAAGTTCTGCGTCGCCAGCACAGCGAACACAAATGAAAAAACGCTGTGCCGAAGGAGTTTGTTCTCTTTTCGCCCGCGCAGCATTTCCGCATTCTCGCGGTTATTCTCATAGGCGCGATACCCTGTCTTGTCTATTGCGTCTTTTATTGCCTTTAAGGAAACTTTTGATTCATCATAGAGCATAGTGGCAGTGCCCTCTGCCAGGGAGAACCCGGCAGAGGACACGCCGTCTAAAGACTCGACTGTGTTTTCAAGTTTAACCGTACAGGCTGAACAGACCATTCCGTCTATCAGCAAAGACGCAGTTTTCATTTAAGCCACCGGAGCAATAGTCATCTTCTTGCGGCCGTTCAGCGGTACGATGAGTCTTGCTCTGCCCGCCGGGTCTGCCGCAAACTGTGTGCCCGTCTCTTTTATTTCATACATCTGACCCGGAACGAGTCTCTCTATACCGAGCTCATAGTTTCCTGCGAAACGGTCAAGGGCGTTTTTCAGAACAAGAGTCAGGCTCTTGCCGTCAAGGCTGATTGCCTTTGCGACCCAGACCTTGGTATAGTCAACACTTTCAAGGACAGGACCTTCAAACGACTCTTTGATCGGACCGTCAACAAGCGCTGTTCTCCAGGCATCCTTAAATCCCGCAAGGCCCATAAGCACCTGGGCGTTTGCCTCGTTGGAGCACTTCCAATGCATGAGGCCTTCGCCGTTTACCGTATAGTTGCCCTTCTCGAAAAGCTTCTCGCGGCATCTTTCCGCGAGTTCCATATCACCCTGCTCAGACGCCATGATCATAAGGCCTGAGTAGTTGTCAAGCTGACTCATGGTAAAGTTACCGTGGTCGAAAGGAAGACCCGGTTTCAAAACCTTGTTGCCGTCCTTATCCGTTACCAGGAACTTGTCGCGATGATAAGCCCAGTATGCCTTAGTCCATTCGGGACATGCGGAAAGGAAGGCCATGTAGGTCGCGACATCCGCATAGGTCGCGGTTATCGGCGGAGGACACCAGCCGGTTCTCGTCGATTTGAAGATTGTCGGAGTACCGTTCGGAGCGAGCAGCTCGTCGCGGTACTTCACAAGTACCTTTTCCTTGTGGTCATCCCAGTAAGTCGTGCCGAAGAGTTTGTCATAGCTGACCATACTCTGGATTGCCTTCCAGTTACAGAGGCTGTAGAGGAAATTCGGCTCACACGGGAATACCGTGTAACCGCCCGCTTCCCAGTTGCCGACAATGGACTCGGCAATGGTATGAGCGCTGTGGTTAAAGACTTCGTCCTCATTCTTTCTGAAGGAGATGCTTCCCCTCTTCTCGTAGCGCATATCGCCGGTGTTCCTCATGTACATTGTGAGGTTTAAGAGGAAGAAACCGGTGAGCATTACATTGCCGCGCTTCGGTATGGGATCGGCGTTGCGGCTCAAGTTACCCCACGCCTCTTCCCACTCCCAGTAGGACCAGACCTTCTTGTGCTGGAAGAGTTCGATGAGCTTTCTCTGTGCCTCGGTGTTCGGGCCATGATAGTTGGGTGTGTAGTGGCACTGAACCATCTGCAATGAGTTCAGCATTGAGTTTATCTGATAACGGACACCGTCAACAGAGAACTGCTCGATGTTCGTAAATCCGCGAAACTCACCATATGGCGCGAACGCCTGATCAAAGATGTACGCCTGCGCGGCGAGCGCGTCATCCGAGAGCTCGATATCCTCAAGCTTTGGCGTAGGCGTGGCGTCCGCGTCGAGTTTCGCGAGTTTCTCGGGCATTACTTCATTAATATGCCTCTGCGTCTTGAAGCAAAGTCTCGCGTAAATGAATGTTGTGATTCTGCCTATCAGGAAGTAGATTGCCGGAAGAATAACCACAGGCAGGATATTTAAGTCTCCGCTGAAGTTTTGTCCGACAAGAAACGCAATGATGGCTTCAAGTGCCCAGACGACGTTGAGCGCGACCTGGTTGCCCGTGCCCCACCACGCGATGAGTGAAATTCCGAATATGACGAGTGACAGAATACCTGCCCATACGATTCCCATTGCGAAGAAACCGCCGCCCGGCATAATCATGCCCGCTCCGAAAATCTTAAGCGCGGCATTTGCCTTGTAGAGCCAGGGAATCAGGCCAATGAACACAACGATAAGATAAAGTATCCAGGCCTTTCTTTTATGTTTTATCGTCTCGGGACCGTTGAAGGTCTCTTTTCCGTAATAAAATTGCCATTTCTCCATATCTTCAAATCCCCCTTTGAAGAAAGCAATGAGGTGAAGTTTCTCCAGCACCCAGTCGTCAGCCGCCTCGAGTTTGGACTCAAGAGTCCAGTACGAGACAAAAACTATGGCCATGATAATACAACAGGGTAACAAAACTTCACCTCCCGGTTAAAAAGATATTAAATTATTTCAGCGACTCAACAAGCGGTTCAACCGACCAGTCTGTAATCGCTTCCTGCTTTAAGTTCTCCTCGGGGTAAACATATCCTACCTTTGGAGGCAGCGGGTTGTAGACCTTGTCGATATCCACATAGCAGATACCGGCCTTGCCCTCGTGGAATGTTCCCTTTACCTCTACGGCTTCCATATCAAGGCTTAAGCCGTAAATTGCGACATAGGCACCTTCCTTAAGGTCCGTGAGCATATCTTTGTAAGGTGCTCTCGTGAAAGCGATGCGGTCAGTTCCTGCAGACTGTGCCTGAATAATCGGAACTATCTTCGGGAAACCGTCCTCGCCAATGTAGCATATAAACTCAAGGGTGATAAGTCCGGCAAGGAACTTCTTTGCCCAGGGTCTTAAAATATTTTTGTCACTCTTTGAAACAAGACCTTTGAGTGCCATGATCTTAAGCGCGTTTAAGATAACGCCGACCATGTTAAGAGGTCTCTTCTCGGATATGTCAACAAGATCCGAATAATGTACAACGCTTATACCGCAGTATGTGTTGTATCTGAAAAGCGGCATCTCATTGAAATGGATATAGTCCTCACCCTCTCTTTCGGAGTGAGTGAAGGAGCACTTGCCTGTCCAGAAGACTTTGTCAAGGCTCATGATGAAGAAACCGCAGTTCGGTCTCTCGTAAATGGACTTCTTGCTCTCGCCCTCAGTGAATTCTCCGAAGATGATCTGATCTTCGCCCTTTGCCATAAGGGAACTGATGAGCGAGACATGAGGCTGTCCCTCTTTATCAACTGACGCCAAGAAACCCACTTTGACGGCTTTGTCAAATTCTTTCGCGTCTTCGGGTCTGACTTTATTCATACTTTACTCCTCTCTCTTGGACATGCCGCTCCAGACAACATTTTCAGCGCCGGCGGCCTTTGCGATGTCCACAAGTTCGTTCATTCTGTCTTTTGTCATAAGCGAAGATTTTTCATAGTCCCAGACCAGATGAAGTCTCTCGTACTTGTCCTTGCAAAGATTGTTGAAAGCACAGAGTTCCCACTTCTCAACCCGGTCACGGACGATTGACGCGATGCCTCTGATGTTCTCATCGGTATCCGTAGCGCCCGGTATGATCGGTGTCCTGACCCAGATTCTCTTCGCCTTGGTCAGAAGGTATTCAAAGTTATCAATGATTATTTTATTATTCTGACCCGTGAATTTCTTATGTTCTTCACTGTCAAAGAGTTTTAAGTCATACAGGAAAATGTCCGCGTACGGAATGACGGCGTCGAGAGCCTCTCTCGAGCAGAAGCCGCTGGTGTCGACAGCCGTGTGAACACCGGCTTCCTTAAACTTCGCAAGAAGTTCCGCGGCTTCTCTGTACTGCATAAGGATCTCTCCGCCGGAGAGTGTGATGCCGCCCTCCTCGCCCCAGAAGGAACGGTCCTTGATGAGCTCGTTGAAGAGCTCATCCACAGACCTCTCAAGGCCCTTCATCTCAAGGGCCTCCGTCGGGCACTCCTTTACGCAGGTGCCGCAGGCGGGGCATTCGGGAATGATGTGCATTCCCTCCTCGTCGAGTGTCATGCCGTGCTTCGGGCAGATGTCAATACAGCTCTGACATCCTATGCACCGAATCCCGATCCACTCGACGTGGCTTTTCGGGTCTATGCTCTCCGGATTGTGACACCAGGCGCAGGCCAGCGGACAACCCTTAACGAAAAGCGTTGTGCGGAGGCCGGGCCCGTCTTCCGTAGACATTCTCTGAATGTTTAAAATCCTCATTGATTAATAACCTTTATGACTTTCTCTCGCGATAATCTCATCCTGAAGTTCGCGTCCGATTGTAACGAAGTAAGCGTTGTAACCGGTGATACGAACAAGAAGATGTTTGTAATCCTGCGGATGCGCCTGGGCGTCGCGAAGGACATCTGCGTCAAGAATATTTATCTGGAGCGCGGTACCGCCATTCTTACAGTAACCGCGGATAAATGACTTGAATTTCTCCTTGTGACCCTCATCCGCTATAAGAGAGGTGTTAAATGTGATTGTGTGTGAAGCGCCGTTCGGCAGGCAGTTGTAGTAACCGTCAAAGTCGCCGTCCTCACCGGATCCGCCGAGAGCCGTACCGACTGAGTTTGCGTTGGCTGTCGGACCGTTCGTGTCGGCGCCGTTTGACGGGCAGATTGCGTTGGACAGGAACTGGTTGCACTTTCTGCCGTCAGCGGAAGCCTTGAGAATAAAGCTTGAGCCGATCCAGTAGTTCCAGGAGAGCATGCCCGGACGGAACTGTCTGTCAGTGCACTTCGTCTTGTACTTCCAGACCTCGTCGCTCCATGTCTTCATGACAAGCTGCGCCAGCTTGTCGGCCTCGTCATCGTCGCGACCGTACTTCGGGCACTTGTTCTTGGCAATCGCCTGAAGCTTCTCGTGGCCTTCCCAGTTGTCCTTGAGTGCCTGTACAAGTTCCTCGAGTGTGCAGATCTTCTCATCATAGACGAGGTACTTGACGGCAAGGAGACTGTCGACGGTAGTCGCGTATGTGACGCCTTCCATTGTTACGCAACGGATTTCAGGGCCGCCGCGTGTGACATCCAGAGCCCTCTCCGCACAGCCGTTTACGAGCGTTGAAAGGTAAGGTGTGGGATTGAACTTGAAGCGGATACGCTCAGACTCCTCGTATGTGTCTACGAGTTTCTTGACAATGTATGCGGTCTGAATCTTGTAAGCTTCCCAGAATTTCTCCCAGGTGTCGAGCTCCGCGAGTGTGCCGGTCTTCGGGCCGTCCTGCGTGAGTTTTGACCACTTGCCGGAGAGGTCGTCGTAATACGGCGCCATATCTTTACCGTTGCCGTATACGAGTTCCATCGCCTTCAAAAGGTTCAGGTTGTTGTCAACCGTGCCGCTTCTGTCGTTGCCGACCATTGTATTTTCAAGGCAGCCGACTGAAGCGTAGTCGTAAACATTGTCCTTGTTGATCTTGTCCTCGAGACCGGCCATCTTGCCCTCGCGGAGCATACCGGCCATTGAGCGCTCGTCGAAGTTTAACAGGAACGGGGCGCCCTGGCTCTTGGAGATCATATCAACAACTTTATCAATAAGTTTTTCAGGTGAATTGTTGTGAATACGGACATTGGGCTTGGGCTCGAGAATCGGGCTCATATCATCAATTACATCGAGCATGAGATATGTGAGGTCGTTTGTAAGGTCCTCGCCGTCTTTGCCCATACCGGAAAGTGAGATGAGCTGTCCGTAACCGGCGGTAATACCCTGGTTTCCGCCTACGCGAATCTGCGCGTCATAAACCGTGTTGCAATGGAACCAGAAGCAACCGAGAATCTCTTTCATGAAGTCCTCGGACATACCCTCGTCAATTGACTTCTTGTAGAAGGGATACATATACTGATCCATACGGCCGAACGATACACCGGGACCCGGATAACGCTCATCCGACATGATGAGGAAGTGAGTTGTCCAGAGAGCCTGAACGGCCTCCCAAAAGTTCTGCGGAGGATTCCAGGGAACATTGGCGCAGTTCTTCGCCATTGTCTCAAGCTCTTCCTTGCGCTTCGGATCCGTCTCCTTCGCCGCGCACTCGAGACAGTAAGCTGAATACTTCTCATTAAGTTCCTTCGGCATGAGACACGCGGTCATCATAGCCTTGAGCTGAGCGCCCTTTTCACCGTTCTTGTCCGCGTCGGAAAGTTTGTTGTAAAGTCCCTCAATGTATTCATACTCGCCCTTGAAGCCGTGCTCGAGTATCTTTGCATAGTTCGGGATAACATGTCCGCTCGTCGCGCCGCTGTTGCCGTAGCCGTGCTGGATAATCCAGTTGGCGTCAGCGCGCGCGGCCTTAACAAGCTTGTTTCTCTCTTTCTGCTCCTTCTTGTCGAGGCACATGGAGTAAACCATGTTGAACCTCGCGCCGCAGAGCAGGTCGCCGGGCAATATCTCAACGGGGCATTTTTCCGTAACTGCCTTCTTTGTGAAGATTGCCTTTCTCTCGACAATTGACTTCTTCCAGAAATCATCGTCAACGGGTATTACTTCAGCAGCCGCCTTGAAGGAAGCGGTGAACGGAGACATATATGTGAACATCTCCGGAACGATGAAGTATGTGGTCTGGTCAAACTGAACATCCCACGGAGTACCGGTTGTGTAAGCGAGATACTCATTATTCCACTTACGATTGTTGCCCTCAAAATAATAGTCGCGGAGCCATTTGACTCGGGGACTTAATTTTCCGGGCTGTTTTACGGCATTTTCATATTTCGGTGCCATAAACGTTTCTCCTCCTTTTCGTATAATAAATATACCGATTAATATGTACAAAAAAATTTTAGCACATTAGAATTATTCATACAATACAAAACGAGAAACATAGACATCTGTACACAACAAAAAAGGGCCTCCGGGGAAACCCCGAAGGCCTTCTTCTTTTGAAGTTTGATTATTTGAGTGTAACCTTAGCGCCGACTTCTTCAAGCTTAGCCTTAGCTGCCTCAGCGTCATCCTTGCCCATTGCTTCCTTGATTACCTTGGGAGCGCCGTCAACAAGAGCCTTAGCCTCTGCAAGACCGAGAGCTGTGATCTCACGGACAACCTTGATTACCTTAATCTTCTCTGCGCCTACCTCTGTAAGCTCAACATCGAACTCAGACTTCTCTTCAGCTGCTGCGCCGCCTGCTGCTGCAGGACCAGCTACTGCTACTGCTGCAGCTGCTGATACGCCGAATTCATCTTCTACTGCGTGTACGAGCTCTGAAAGCTCAAGTACTGACATCTTTTTGATCTCTTCAAGAAGAGCTGTTACTTTCTCTGAAGCCATTTTAAAATCCTCCAATTAATTATTTAAAGATATTGATTACAAATTATTCAGCAGCGGGTTCTTCAGTTGCTGCCTCTTCAGCTGCAGGCTCCTCTGCTGCAGGTTCCTCTGCTGCGGGAGTTTCCTCTGCGGGAGCTGCTTCTTCAGCTGCGGGTGCTTCCTCTGCAGGAGCTGCTTCTTCAGCTGCGGGAGCTTCCTCTGCAGGAGCTGCTTCTTCAGCTGCCGGAGCTTCCTCTGCCTTAGGAGCTTCTTCCTTAGCCGGAACCTCTTCGCCGCTCTGGTCAACAACTGCCTGAATAACACGGGCAAATGCTGCGATGGGAGCGTTGAAAGCGTTGCAAACTGTTGCAAGAAGAACATCCTTCGTCGGAAGGTCTGCGAGGCTGTTGATTGTTGCAAGATCAACAACTGCGCCGTCCATGAAACCGCTCTTGATGTTGAAGTCCTTGTGTGTATCGGCAAACTTCTTCAGAATGCGTGCCGGTGCCACATAGTCGTCTTCACAGATGGCAAGAGCCGTTGTTCCCTTGAGAACATCTTCAAGACCTGTAAGGCCTGCTTCTTCAGCTGCGCGAAGGAGTATGGAGTTCTTAATAACTCTGTAGTTAACGTTACCCTTACGAAGTTCGGCACGAAGTGCTGTATCGTCTGTAACCGTAACGCCGCTGTACTCTACGAGTACGCCTGCGCATGAATTCTTAAGCTCTTCAGCGAGCGCTGATACGGCCTGTTTCTTTTGTTCAAGTACGCTTGCGCTTGGCAAAACATTTCACCTCCTATGAAATTTGAAAAGCCCTTCCTCACGAGCGAGGAAGGGCTTAAAGACATAGTAAATATGTGTTTAATCCGTCTTTCCTCGGCAGGTAAGGACGATGCCTGTTACGTCTTTCGACACCTGCTGTCTTAGGTGGACAGCGATAGTATATTAACACATGTAAAGTAGCGTGTCAATACCGAAATTACTTCTCTGTGGGAGCCATCAGATACTTGTTTGCGGCGAACTTCACGCCGGGGCCCATCGTTGATGCTACTGCGCATGACTTGATGTACTGACCCTTGAGTGCTGAGGGCTTTGCGCGAACGATTGCTTCCATGAGAGCGTCAAGGTTTTCACCGAGCTTGTCAGCTCCGAATGAAGCCTTGCCTATCGGGCAGTGGATGATGTTTGTCTTATCAAGACGATACTCAATCTTACCTGCCTTGGCCTCTTCTACGGCCTTGCCTGTGTCAGGTGTAACCGTACCGGCCTTGGGTGTGGGCATGAGACCGCGGGGACCGAGTACCTTACCGAGACGACCGACAAGACCCATGCAGTCAGGGGCTGCGATGGCAACGTCGAAGTCAAGGAAGTTCTCGTTCTGGATCTTCTCTACGAGGTCCTCAGCGCCGACGATGTCGGCTCCGGCTGCCTCGGCAGCCTTTGCTGCGTCGCCCTTGGCGAATACAGCAACGCGGACCTTCTTGCCTGTGCCGTTAGGAAGTATAACGGCGCCGCGAACCTGCTGGTCAGCATGACGTGAGTCAACGCCGAGACGGATGTGAGCCTCGATTGTCTCATCGAACTTAGCCGTTGATGTCTTTACAGCGAGGTCAAGTGCTTCTGCAGGATCATATACTTTGGTTCTGTCAACGAGCTTGGCTGCGTCAACGTATTTTTTACCGTGTTTCATTATTCTTTACCTCCCAACAAGTTAATCAACGACAGTGATGCCCATGCTGCGAGCTGTACCCATGATCATGGATGTGGCTGATTCAATGTTAGCCGCATTGAGGTCGGGCATTTTCTGCTCTGCAATCTTCTGGCACTGTTCTTTTGTGATTGTTGCAACCTTATTCTTGTTAGGTTCACCGGAAGCCTTCTCGATACCGCAGGCCTTCTTGATGAGGACTGCTGCAGGGGGAGTCTTCGTGATGAAGGTAAAGCTGCCGTCTGCGTAAACTGTGATGACTACGGGAATGATAAGTCCCATGTCGTTCTTTGTGCGCTCATTGAAATCCTTGGTGAAAGACATGATGTTAACACCATACTGACCGAGTGCAGGACCTACCGGCGGTGCGGGAGTTGCCTGTCCGGCCGGGATCTGAAGTTTGATAAAACCTTTGATTTTCTGAGCCATTTTTATTCACTCCTTAAATATGTGGTAGTTGGCGGACACCTTTAAGTGTCCTCCCACTGAGGGGCCTCAGTTTTCAGCGGCGAGAGCGACCTGACCCAGTTCAAACTCGGTCGGTATTTCTCTGCCGAACATGGAGATCTTGACGAGAACATAGTTCTTGTCCGTGTCAAGCGCTTCGACGACGCCTGAGTAATCAGCGAGCGGTCCGTCGATGATGTTGACCATATCTCCCACTTCGTAGTTGACTTCAACTACTCTCTTTTCAACGCCGAGAGCGGCGACTTCCGCTTCCGTTAACGGAACGGGCTTGCTCTCGGGGCCTACGAAACCTGTAACACCGCGGGTGTTACGGATAACATACCAGGCGTCGTCGGACATAGTGAGTTCATCCTTGACTTCCTGTACGGCGAGTTTTACAAGTACATAACCGGGCATGAGTTTGCGCTCGATTTCCTTTGTCTCTCCGTTTTCCTTTGTCTCCGTTACGATTTCGGTAGGAACTTTAACTTCGAGAATCTGGTCTTCCATACTTCTGTTGGCGACCACTTTCTCGATATTGTCTTTTACCTTGTTCTCATAACCTGAGTAGGTGTGGATAACATACCACTTGGTGATTCCAGCCATTTAAAAACCTCCGGATTAAAAGAGATTCTGAAGCATTATCATTCCCGCTTCCGCCGTGCCTGTGCCGGCAAGACGGTAGATGAGATCGATAAGCTGGCGGAACAGAAGGTCACTGATCCATACGCCGGCTCCGATAACAACTGTTACCATAAGAACAACGCCTGTGTTCTTAACCGTGTCTGACCAGGACTGCCAAGCTATTTTCTTGGACTCACCTTTGACATCCTTGAAGAACTGCTTTATCTTGCTGAAAACATTCGGCTTCTTGTCAGCATTCTTCTTCTGAGTATTCTTTTCAGGTTTGGAATCTTTAGGCATCTTTTTGTTGTCTGCCATAAGTTCTCCTCCTTACTTGGTCTCTCTGTGGAGAGTGTGCTTCTTGCAGAATCTGCAGTACTTGTTCATCTCCAACCTGTCAGGTGTGTTTTTCTTGTTCTTCATCGTGTTGTAGTTTCTCTGGTTGCATTCTGTGCAAGCGAGTGTAACTCTAACTCTCATAACGGCACCTCCATTTGTTGTTTTTGTGTTTGCCTCCCTCTTAAAACAGGGCACAAAAAAAGAACCCTCTTTGAGAGGTACAGATATACTAACACAAGGCCCCCTCAAAATCAAGCATTTCTTATAATAATATATATATAATTTTTAAGGAGCCCAACATATTGTGGGCCCCTTGAAATATGCCGGTTATTTAGTGTCTGTCGGATCCAGATATTCATCCAGTAAACTCTCGTCAAAGTCATCTGCATTTTTATGCAATTTAACCTTTACCTTTGTCTCCGGTTCAACTTGTTCCGGAACGGGTCCGATTGCATCCTCCGGAATTTCAAAATTGAACGGCTCATCTTCATCATACTCGTCATCATCGTCATAGCCGTCGTAATCATCGAAGTAATCCGTATCATTCGGAACCTTTGAATCCCTGCGTTTTTCAATCGCCTTCGGAATCAGGAAGCCCGCTCCGCCGCCTATAAGCAAGCACAGAACACCTGCGCCTGCGGTTACGAGCCAGTTGATTTCCGACTTCTCAGGCTCCGCCTGCTTGTCATCATCACTCGGCTCCGTCGTCTCCTCCGGCTCCGGCTTATCCGCGTTTATCAGACTCGCCGGCAAACCTACCGTATCCTTACCGCCGAACTCGTCCATTCGGACGACATAAATCGTATAATCCGTGACGCTGTCATCCTCTGCCGTACACTGAAGCACAAGTTCGTTGATACCAACTTTGAGTTCCTGTTCCTCGATGTTCTTAACGCCCTTGGCGAGCTGGGCAGCAGCCCTGCCGCTCACGGTCATCTTTTCAACTTCATAAGGAACATAGACAACATACTCTTTTATCTTTGAGTCAAACGCCGGTGAAAGGTCGCCGTATGATACCGCTATCTCGGCGACGGAACCGTCTGTGCTTGGCTTATAATTCGGGTCCTGCTTTCTCGTCACGCCTATCGTATAGGTTTTAACCGATCCGTTTGGCGCGGTGACATTGACTTTAACATAGTTCTGACCGACAGCCAGAGCGGTTCCCTGTGTACTGACTTTCGCGGCGGAATCCTTTGCCGTTGCGTTGACGGTGACGGAGCCGACATCATACGGCACCTCGCCTATGGAATACGATGTCGTGTTCTCGGAGAACGCGGGCGACAGGCTGTAGCCCGCGACAGAGAGCGATGCCAGCCTGTTCTCACCGGACTTCGGCGCCGCTATGCTTATGGATTTTGAAGGGGCGCCGAGCGTGCTGTCATTCGCGTTGGCATCGCTGACTTTGACATTCGCCAGAGACAGGGTTTTGGTCGCTCCCACATCACCCGTAACTTTACATTTAATATAGACTTCAATACCGGTAACCGAGTTTGAACCGGCTATTGAAATGGCGTTGGTATTTGATGCGGACATCCAGCCCGAAGGGCAGCCGGAAACACTCTCAACAACAAGACCCGACTCAGGTACGATTGTAGCCGAAAAGCCTGTAATACCTTCGCTTCCGCCGGCAGTAACCGCGAAAGTAACCTCGCTTCCGCTCTCCGCACTTGACGGTCCGCTTAAAGATACGGAAGCCGCGTTTGCCGGTATCACAACCAATGCGACAAGGGCCGCAATCGTAAGTGTTATCAGTAAAATCTTTTTCATAACTGCTCCTTAGCCTATGGCTCTGAGAATTGTTACCGCGTCGCCGGGGCCTAAATCTCCGTCCTTGTTTGCGTCCGCCGCTTTCAGCACGGCGCCGGAAAGTGTCTGGAGATTTGAGAGGTGGCGGAGCACGAGTACCGCGTCACCCGGTCCCAATGCGCCGTCACAGTTTGTATCACCCGTTACGGCGATTTCGTACTGCTTGACTACATTGTCGTTTATGACAAGACAGAGCGTCATGCCCGTCGCGAGTTTGGTGTTGTCAGGCTGCTTCTTGCCGTCCTTATAGACCGCGGCATATGCCTTCTCGTTTACGCCCGCAAGAAGCGACTTGACGGTGGTGTTGACCTTTATTCCGGAAACCATCGCTTCCTTCTGATCAATAGTCAGTTTGGAAGATGTCAGTTCTGTCGGAGTGCCGTCACCCTGCGTAACTGCGATGTTTACATAGTCCACGCTGCCTGACGCGGTGTATGCGATAAGTATCGTTTTACCGGTCTTCTTCGCCACAACCTCGCCGGTCTTTATGTCAACTGTTGCTATACGCGAGTCGAGAATTTCAAACCTTACAGCGTTCTTCACGCTCTTTGAGAGACTGTATTCAAATAGGCGGCTGTCGCCGACTTTCATCTGTACCGTCGCGGTCACCGGAACATTTTCATAAGCGGTATATGATGTCTTTCCGTCCACCTTGACTTTGTACCAGAAAGGCAGACGCAATGTATACGCATAGACATTGGCTTTGTCCGAACAGACAACGGTACTTCTTAACCGATCGAGTATCTGCATCTCCGTACCGTTCGCGACTGTTCCGTCAGACGCAGCCATATAGTGCGGTTCCTTGCGGAGACCGAATTTTGATGAACCGCCCGGTTCCTGTCCCGTGACTGAGTTTGACGTATCGTTCAGCTTTATCGAAGTTGCCGTGAAATTTGGCATATTCTTATACACGGGAATCGCAAAGTTTATCGCGATTGAGTCCAGAATATTCGCATTGTTGTAAGCGTTGAAGACAGTTCTGGCTGTCTGGGCGGGATCGTTTACCGCGGACATATACTGGTGGGTATATGTTGAATATGTGGCATTGGGGTCTACATTGAACTTGGTCAGATAAGGCGTGTATTGACCTTTGTTGATATATCCGTTGGCAATGAACTCAGCTCCGCCGTGTATCGCCTTCTCACGGGTATTCCAGCCGTGGTTCTTCGCGTACTTCAGACCGTTGGCGACCTGGCCGCCGCTCGTGCTTGCGTACGCGCCTACGCTGAAGTAGTTATAATAGCCCTCATAGCCCTTGTATGTTCCGGAAACCTGTCCATTCTTACCGTCAGTACCTACCTCCTGGAATGTCCTGGAGACGAGGTAAACGGGGCTTACATCGTATGCCTGACCGGCTTCCATATACATCTGGGCCTGTGACTTGCCGTTCTCGCTCTGCTCAAGGAATGTGCCCTTGGTTATGACATTCAAAGCGTCGAGAAGTCCCGAGTCATCGTCAGGATAAGACATATCGAGGAACTGGAATATGGTTCTGTCTTCCAGAAGGAAGTTTCTCGGATCCATAAAGAAGGAAATACAGAGATCTGACGCATCGGCGTGACCGGTCTGCTTATCCTGGTTGCCGTCGACAATTTTATAAGTGTAACTGCCGTCCTTATTATATGTACCTCTGTTGCGGCTTATAAGAAGATTGTAGCTTACCGTTATGTCCGTAGTCGTATAGTCGTCCTTACTTTCACCCGCAACCGCGGCGTCAAAATCCAGACCGGTCACTATAGGTGTGAAGGTCCATGTCGGATGTTTCTGATGGACCTGTTCAAGCAACCTGGCGTAATCTGAAGGGAAACCTGCGTCCGTCAGCGTCTTTATGTACGCTTTGTCCGCCGCGCTGACAACGGTCACCGACATGGACAAAACGACGGCAATTATCAGAGCGACCGCGACTGCGCGCGTCACTGTTTTCTTCATTGCCGTCACCTCCAAACGATATTACTCCACTATAAATAGTATACATAGTACATTATATACACAAAATATGAGTTTGTAAAGTATTTTACTTGACAGCCGGTTTTGAGCATAAAAAAAGAACAGCCGCAAGGCTGTTCTTTGCTGCACCCTCAAAACTGGACAAAGAGCATTGATTTCAACGCTACACAAGCATTCCTGCAAAAATAGACAAGCCCTCGACCTATTAGTACAGTTTAGCTGAACATGTCGCCATGCTTACACTTACTGCCTATCAACCTTGTAGTCTTCAAGGGGTCTTACTGGCTTACGCCATGGGATACCTTATCTTGGAGATGGCTTCACGCTTAG
>JAFYJR010000040.1 GCA_017538005.1 Clostridia bacterium
CAGACGACCGCGAGCTGGAGACCGGACATTATCATGGCCATGACAGGTCCCATAAGAGCGAGCGCTCTCATAACAAATCGTGTCGTGAAAGTGAGGTCCTCGTTTGCGGCGCGGAAACGCTCCGCCTCGTGTTCCTCATTTCCGAAAGCGCGAATTACCATCATACCCGAGAGACCCTCGCGGGACACAAGATTCAGTTTATCCGTAAGCTTCTGCAGGGCCTTGAACTTAGGCACCGCTACGGCCAGCAGAACACCCAGGACAACAATTATAATCAAAACCGCAGTAAGAACGGTCCAGGAAAGAGCCCTGCAGAGTTTCAGTGCCATATAAACGGAACCGAGACCCATGAACGGTGCAAAGAGCATCATCATGAGTCCCATATTGATAAAGTTCTGTACCTGCGTTACATCGTTTGTTGTTCTCGTGATAAGAGACGCGGTTGAGAACTTGCTTATCTCCGCGTTTGAAAACGCGTTTACTTTTGCGAAGAGGTCGCGGCGCAGTTTTCTCGCAACACCCGCTGAGATGCGTATGGCGAAAAAGCCCGAGCCGACGGCGCAGACAATTGAAAGAAGAGAGATACCCAGCATCTCAAGTCCTATGGACCTGATAAAGCCGTTTCTCTCTTCAGGTGTTATTCCCTGAAGCAATATTCCCTTATCGACTATCTCACTCATGAGGTTCGGAAGCGAGAGTTCCGTATAAACCTGTCCGACAAGAAACGCCACGGCGAGTATTACCAGAGGGATATATGGTTTTAAGTATCCGAGTACTTTTTTCACGAAAATGCTCCTCAGTATCTGAATATTCTGGGTACGCGCTTGTTGATACCGCAGACAATCTCGTAATTTATGGTGCCGGCTATATCGGCGATTTCATCAACCGTGATTTCGCAGTCACCCTGTTTGCCTATAAGTATAACCTCGTCACCCTGTTTAACATCGGGCACGGCGGTTACATCGACCATAAACTGGTCCATGCATACGCGACCGATAATCGGGGCGTAGCAACCGTTTACTATGACGCGTCCCTTGTTTGAAAGAGAGCGCGGATAGCCGTCGCCGTATCCTACCGGAATCGTCGCTATCTTCGTTTTGCCTGAAGTCGTATAGGTCGAACCGTAACTTACTGTGAAACCCGCTCCGACATCCTTGACATAAGCCACATGCGAGACAAGCTCAAGCGCGGGCTTCAAGTCTATGTCACACTTTACTTCAGCGCTCGGACGAAGGCCGTAGATAATGATGCCGGCCCTGACCATATTGTCATAGTTCCCGTCCATAACAAGCACACCCGCGGAGTTGCAGATATGTCTTATTTTAAAGAAGTAACCGTCTGCCTCAAGGGAGTTTACGAAATCCTCAAAGAGTTTTGCCTGTGCTTTTGACGGGCCGAGGTCGGCCTCGTCGGCGGTGGCGAAGTGTGTGAACACACCCTCGACCTCAATGTTCTTGAGGTCGAAGATTCTCTTTATCTCCGCCGCCGACTCTTCACCCGGCACGAAACCTATACGGCCCATGCCCGTGTCGAGTTTAATATGAATCTTCGCGACCTTGCCGCGCTTTGCGGCATAGTCTGAAATCATCTTGGCGGAATCATATGAGAATACCGTTGAGGTGACATTGTAATCAATGACATCCTGAAGATCATTCGGGAAAACATATCCCAGAATCAGAATCGGATTTCTGATACCTGACGCACGAAGCTCGCGGGCCTCGTCTATCGTCGCGACGGCAAATGAATACACGCCTATCTCATTTAAGGCGTGCGCTATGGCCACCGCGCCGTGTCCGTAACCGTCAGTCTTTATGACTGCCATTACCTTCACGTCCGGTCCGACCTTCTTCATTATGCTCTTTACATTGTCCGAGATTGCGGCGAGATCAACGCCGACATATACTCTTGAAGGATTCATAAAATACTTCCTCTTAAAAAGATACCTAATTATAGTATTATAAAGCGCATTCGTCAAATAATGAAAAGAGCAGGTCATGCGACCTGCTCTTTGTTTTTACTGTTCTTCAACCGCGTAGACAGAGACCTTTTTGCGATCCTTGCCCATTCTTTCGAACTTGACGCGACCGTCAATCTTAGCGAAGAGTGTGTCATCCGAACCGCGACCTACGTTGTTGCCGGGATGGATGTGTGTTCCTCTCTGCTTTACAAGGACGTTGCCTGCAAGAACAAACTGACCGTCTGCTCTCTTGACGCCGAGGCGTTTGCTTTCGGAGTCACGACCGTTACGGGTTGAACCCATTCCTTTTTTATGTGCCATTAGAACTTACACTCCCTTCTTATTCAGCTTTTTCAGCTTTCTTTGCCGGAGCCTTTTTTTCTGCGGGCTTCTTTGCAGGAGCTTTCTTCTCAGCTGCTGCCTTCGGAGCTGCCTTCTTTGCAGGAGCCTTCTTTTCGGCTGCTGCCTTCGGAGCTGCTTCCTTCTTCGCAGGAGCTTTCTTCTCAGCTGCAGGTTTCTTCGCTGCTGCTGCCTTCGGGGCTGCTTCCTTCTTTGCAGGAGCCTTCTTGGCGGCTTCTGCCTTCGGAGCTGCTGCCTTCTTCTCGGCTGCGGGCTTCTCGGCTTTATCTTCTGTGGCCTTGCCTGCCTTCTCGGCAATCTTGAGAATCTCAAGCTTGGTGTAAGGCTGTCTGTGGCCCATCTTGCGTTTTTCGTTCTTCTTCGGCTTGTAAGTCATAACAAGGATTTTCTTTGCCTTGCCGTTCTTTACTGCCTTTGCCTCAACAGCTGCGCCCTTGATATAAGGAGTGCCGACTTTGAGACCTTTGTCAGTACCAAGCGCCAGTACTTTGTCGAGTGTTACCTTGGCGTCTTCTTTAACGTCGAGTTTTTCAACGTAGATGATGTCGCCTTCGGAAACTTTGTACTGTTTTCCGCCTGTTTCTACTACTGCGTACATACTTTTCATTCCTTTATTCAAGACTCGCTACGACAGGTGAAATTGCTTTACTTACGGGCTTTTCTGGAGCCCACCCGGAATATGCGGCGAGATGTATTATAACACGCGTTAAAAAGGGAGTCAAGAAAAACTTGACTCCCGACTGATTATAATCTTCCAAGCGCTCTTCTCTTGCGTCTGGCCATTTTCTTTGAGAACATCTGCTTCCTCAAAACTCTCTTTGTCGTTTTGGTGACTCTTGCTCTCTTCTTTGCGCGTTTTTTCGACTTAACCGCCGCTGCGGCCTTCTTCTTTGCCTTTGCCTCGGCTTTCGCCGCGGCGGCCTTCTCGGCGGCCTCTTTTTCAGCGGCTATCTTTTTCTGCTCTTTTTTAAATTTTCTGCGTTCTTTCTTTGTCATCTCCGCGAGCATTGCGCGGCGCTCCTGAGCCTGCTTTTCCTCAAGCTTCTTCTGTTTTCTCTTGCTCATCAGGAACTTCCTCCTCATCCGGTATATAGGCGACAATCTCTGTCGGATTCTTTCTGTATCTCAAAAAGCGTACAACTAATAATACCAAACAAACCACGCAAAGTGCAATAGACAATACCTGTGACACACGGATATTTGTCGAGCCGATGTAGAGGCTGTCGGTGCGGAGTCCTTCGACTATCGAGCGTTCAAAACCGTACCATACACCATAGGACAGGGCCACCTGTCCGCGGAATTTACGATGGTTCTTGAACATGAAATACAGAAGGACGAAGCCGATAAGACACCAGAGTGACTCGTAGAGGAACGTCGGATGGACACCGGTATACGGTTCAACGGTCATTCCGTGAGCAACCATGAAGTCCTGATGGTCTATAAGATACTCAGTCGTCTTTGCACTCTTCATGCCCCAGGGAAGCGATGTATTGTATCCGAAAGCTTCCTGGTTTGTGAAGTTGCCCCAGCGGCCGAGCCCCTGGCCTATCAGAAAACCGACGGCGGCGAGGTCGAGGACATCGAGCGGATGAAGCTTCTTGATTTTGCAGACAATTACCGCCGCGAGCACGCCGCCTATAACTCCGCCGTAGATGGCGAGGCCGCCCTCCGATATTTTCAGGATGTGCGAGGGATTCGCGAGATAATAATCCAGGTTGAAGAGCACATAATAAGCTCTCGCGCCGAGTACTCCTCCGACGGTGCCCCAGATTATGGCATCATAGAGCGCGTCCACATCGATACCCGCGCGTTTGGCAAGCCTCGTGCAGAAAATGAGCGCCAGAAGATATCCCGTCGCTATGAGCACTCCGTACCATTTTATCGTAAACTCCAGATTGCCTATCGAAAAATCAGCAAGCGTTGAGGGCACGGAGAAGCCCCGTGTTATTGCGTTGAAATATACTACGGTGTAATCTGACATAATTTTACTCCTTCGGAAGAATGACCGAGAGCGTTACATTGTTCACATCAAATCTTCTGTCCAGCAATTCATTGATTTCATCAAGAGTGAGTTCCTTGCAGATATCAAGTTCCTCATACAGTGTGCTGCCCTCGAAGTGGAAGACAACCATGACATTTGCGATGTTGTTTACATCATTGAACTCCATGACTGTTCTGCCGTAATGGGCCTTGCGGGCGCGTTCGAAGTCCTCAGGCGAAATACCGTTTTCCTTGACTTCCGCCACACGCTTTTTAAAGGCTTCGGCAACATATCTCGGATCCTTGCTGTCACCCATGACAAGCACCAGTCTGTAACCGGGACCCGAGAAGTCCTCAGCGCCGATATTCGGCGAAATGTATCCGTTGTCAAGGAGATCATTGTAAAATTCCGTAGTCTGTCCGAACAGACAGTCAAGAAGAATTGAAGTTACGACTCTCTCCCTTGTCGTCGGTCTTGAACCGCTGTCGCCCTCGGGACTCGTCTTGAAGCCAAGTGCGAACTGCGGCATAGCCACACTCATTTTCTGTTCAATGTAGTCACCTGCAACCTCGTAAGGTTCATCAAAGTGACGGGAAACAGGTTCGGCTGCTTTACGCTCTTTACCCAGAACCTCGTCAACGGCTTTCAGGACTTCATCAACAGTTGTATCTCCGACACAGGCGAGCACCATATTTCCGAGGTTGTAGAATTTGTCATAGCAGCCATAAAGCGTCTCTGCCGTGATTTCGGCAATGGTCTCCGGCGTACCCGCAAGATCTATGCGCACCGGATGATTGACGTAGGCCGTGCGAAGCAGGTTGAACAGGCTCTGCCACATAGGCTCGTCCTGATACATCTTTATCTCCTGACCTATTATGCCCTGCTCTTTCTCAACGGTCTCCTGCGTAAAGTACGGATGTGTGACAAAATCGAGCAGTATCTTTAGATTCTCGTAAAAGTTTGCGCCGCAGTTGAACAGGTA
>JAFYJR010000041.1 GCA_017538005.1 Clostridia bacterium
AAGGGCTGATGTTCGTCAATACCTTCGCCTACGCCGATAAACTTGACCGGTATTTTATGTTCGTTATTTATCGAGAGTACGACGCCGCCCCGGGCGGTGCCGTCAAGTTTTGTGAGAATAATGCCGGAAACTTCTGTAACACCCATGAACTCCTTAGCCTGGCTTACCGCGTTCTGTCCGGTTGTGGCATCAAGCACAAGGAATATCTCGCGGTCGGAATACGGAAGTTCACGGTCTATGACACGGAAAATCTTGTTCAGTTCGTCCATCAAATGTTTCTTGTTGTGAAGACGGCCGGCCGTATCGATGATAATGATGTCGGCGTTTCGGGCGACGCCGGCGTTTATGGTGTCAAACACCACGGCCGCGGGGTCCGCGCCCTCCTTGTGTTTGACTATCTCGACGCCCGCGCGCTCGGCCCAGATTTCAAGCTGGTCAATGGCGGCGGCACGGAATGTATCAGCTGCGCCGAGAATGACTTTCTTTCCCTGGCTGTTGAAGTAATAGGCCATCTTGCCTATGGTGGTCGTCTTGCCGACGCCGTTTACGCCGACAACAAGAATAACGGCCGGGGTCGTGACAAAGTCTATAGTCTGGTCCTCGCCGAGCATATCGGCGACAACCTCTTTGATGACCGCGCGCACTTCCTGCGGATGTTTCACACCGTTTTTGCCGACGCGGTCCTTTACTTCATCAACAATGTAGGTCGCAGTGGATACGCCTACATCGCCCATGATGAGAACTTCGATGAGTTCGTCATAGAGCTCGTCGCCTATCTCGTCAAAAGCGTCAAGGACATTGTCTATGTTGCCCGAGAACTGGTCACGGGTCTTTTTCATTCCTTTGTTGATTTTCCTGTTGAAAATACCCATTCGTATTCTCCTTTAATCAAGTCCGAGTTTCTTGACCATCTCGGTCGTCTTGAGTTCAAGCAGTTTGGAAACGCCTTCCTCCTGCATTGTTACGCCGTAGAGGATGTCGGATTCTTCCATTGTTCCGCGGCGATGTGTTATAAGAATGAACTGCGTATTCTTCGTCATACGGCGGACATACTGCGCGTAACGGTTGATGTTTATGTCGTCAAGCGCGGCCTCAACCTCGTCAAAGATACAGAAAGGAGCCGGAGCAACTTTTAATATTGCAAAGAGTAATGCTATTGCCGCAAGACCCTTTTCACCTCCGGAGAAGAGATCGATATTCTGTACATTCTTTCCGGGCGGCTGAATCTTGATTTCTATCGGCGACTCGAGTATATCGAGTTCGTCCTCAAGAAGAAGCTCACCCTTACCGCCGTTGAAGAGTTCGACAAATGTCTCGCCGAAAGCTCTGTTAATCTTGGCGAACTGCTCTCTGAACTGGAGCGACATATTCGAAGTCAGCTCTTCAATAAGCTTCAGAAGTTCTGCTTTTGACACTTCAATGTCGGAGAGCTGGGTGCTCATGAGTTCATAGCGCTCGGAAACTTCCTTGTACTCCTCTATAGCGCCAACATTTACGGAACCCAGTGCCTTTATCTTGTTCTTTACCTCGTTTAAGTTCGCCTTCGTCTCCTTCGGATTCTCCGCGGGGTCGGATACTTCCGCGGCCTCGCGTCTCGTGAGCTGATATTCCTCATAGAGTCTGTTCTCCGTCTCCTCGTATTCGCGAAGCATATTCGCTTTCTGCTCGGAGAGGCGGGCGAGGTCGTTGGAAAGACGCTCACGCTCAAGACCCTTGTCGCGCTCGAGCTGACGAAGGCCTGTCGAATCCGCCTCGGCCTTCTGACGCTCCGCGGTGAGGTCGTCAATTTTCTGCTCGGCGGATACATTGCCTTCCTTTATGGAGACAACTTCCGCCTTCAGGTCTTCTATCTCTTTTTCAGTTGTCGCGTTGAGTTCCTCAAGGGCTTTGATTTCCGCGTTGAACGCGTCCTCCTTGCTCGTTGAGGACTCGGAAGCGGCTGTCAGCGATTCGATAATATCCCTGTTGGCCTGAATGTCCTTTGAAAGGGCAACTTCGGCAACTTCGAGTTCCTTGGACTTCTCGGCTATCTCCTCGCGCTTTATGCGGAGATCTTCCTTGCTGCCGGTAAGTTCGGCAATCTTGTCCTCGGTCTCTTTCGCTTTCTCGGTAAGCTCGCTCTCCTCTTTTTCAGAAGCGGCAATAAGTTTCTCGAGTTCCTTTATACGGAGCTTGTCGTTTTCCTGTTCCTGATCAAGTTCCTTAACGGCATCAAGAATGCCCTGAATCTGACCCTCAACAAGTTTCAGCGCGCTCTCAGCGTGAACCTTTTCCTCATTGGCTGTAATGAGATCCGCCTCAGAGGCTTCGAGATCGGCTTTCGCCTTTGCGAGTTCCTCACTTGTAGTCTTGAAAGATGCCTCCAGTTCAGACAGATTCTTTCTGTCCTTCTCAAGCGACTTCTTCAGTTCTTCAATATTGCCGGAGCGGGCAAGCATACCGGCCTGCTTTACTTTTGAACCGCCGGTTATGGAACCGCCGGCGTTTATTACCTGGCCGTCCAAAGTTACTATCTTGAAACGGTGGTTATATTTCTTACCCATCGTTACGGCAGCGTCGAGGTCCTCAACAACAACCGTACGGCAGAGCTGGTTCTTGACTATCTCGTCATACTTTTTGTCAGCCTTTACGAGATTGCTCGCTATGTCGACAAAGCCGAAGCAATCATCAAGTCCCTTCTCTTCAAGGGGCTTGTGCTTTATGGCTGAAATCGGAAGGAACGTGGCGCGGCCGCCGTTGGTTTCCTTCAGGAAACGGACCGCCTTCTTCGCGTCGGCATCGCTGTCAACAACGATGTTCTGGAGATTGTTGCCGAGCGCGGTCTCTATGGCTACGGTATACTCGTCTTTTACGCTGATTATCTTGGAAAGCGGCCCGTGTATGCCGTGAAGGGTTCCGCGCTTGGCCTCTTTGACTACGGATTTTACCGAGCCCTGGTAGCCGTCCATATTTTTCTCGAGTTCCTCGAGCATCATTATCTTCTCTTCTTTGGACTGAAGATCAATGCGCGCCTTCTCGACTTCCGCCTTCTGTGTCTCAAACTTCTCCTCGCGCTTTTCAGCACGAAGTCTGTAGCCGTCAATGGAGTTAGAGACGCTCTGTATCGTTTCGAGGCAGGAATCAAGGTCGCCCTGCGCCTGCTTTTTCTCTGCGTCGAGTTTTTCCATAACTGCCTGGCGCTCGGCGCGGCTCTCGTCCACACTGCCGTGACGGGTCAGAATTTCCTCTTTGCTCGAGAGGGCTTCCGCTTTGCGCACGCGGGCATCGGCTATCTTTTCGGAAATGGCCGTAAGTTCTTCGGAGAGTTCCAAAGTCTTGTCCGCGTTCTCGCTGTCGGCCTGTGTCAGACTCTCGACATCAACTGTCAGAGCCGCCATGGCCTCGCGTTTCTCGTTTATCTCGGCTTCGAGAGTTTTGATCTGCTCCTCGGCCTCTTTTATCTTGGCCTCGGTCTCCGCTCTCTCGCCGGTAGCCTCTTCCATCTCCTTCTTTATGCGCTCGATGGACTGGTTGTTGTGTTCTATACTGTTTTCGTTTACCGCGATTTTCGCGTTTATCTCGCCTATCTTCTCTTCGGAAGACGACATACCTTCACGGAGGGATTCAATCTCGACGATTATTTCCTGTGAACGCTTGAAACACTCTTCCGTCTTTGCGTCAATGCTCTCGAGCTCTTCAACCACAGCCTTGTACTGCGAGTCGGAAATTTCAATCTTATGCTCCTGGTCGCGGAGACGCTCTTTAAGAGTGTCTATGGTATAGAGCCAGAGGCTTATTTCAAGTTTCTTTTTCTCATCCGCGAGAACAAGGAATTTTTCGGCCTTCTCGCTCTGGATTTTGAGCGGGCCGACGCGGCTCTCGAGCTCGGCAAAAATGTCGCGCAGGCGGATAAGGTTCTCTTCCGTCTGCTCAAGGCGGCGCATGGCGTCCGTCCTGCGGTAACGGAAGTGTGAGATGCCTGCCGCCTCTTCAAGCATGTCGCGGCGGCCCTTCGACTTGGATGATACCAGGTCGGCAACCTTACCCTGTGAAACTATGGAGTAGCCGTCTCTGCCGAGACCGGTATCCATAAAGAGCTCGTTGACGTCCTTTAAACGCACAAGCTTGTCATTGATCTTGTATTCGCTCTCGCCCGAGCGGAAATAGCGTCTTGTGACAGAGACCTCATCCGTGTCACAGTTTAAGCTCCTGTCCTTGTTATCAAGACGCAGAGTAACCTCGGCGTAACCGAGTGCCTTTCGGATACTCGTTCCGCCGAAGATGACATCTTCCATTTTTGATCCGCGGAGATTCTTGGTTGACTGCTCGCCCAGAACCCAGCGCACGGCATCGGAGATATTACTCTTACCTGAACCGTTCGGGCCTACAACGGCAGTCATTCCCTTGTCAAAGCCCAAAACGGTCTTGTCCGGGAAGGACTTGAATCCCTGCATTTCAAGTGCTTTTAAAATCATTTATCTTCTTCCTCTATAAGAATTTCGTACTTTTTAAGTCCGTCGTCGGGAAATACATTACAGATGTAATTATTATCTTTTAATTGTACTATATTTTCCCGTTTCTGTCCCGTCATTTTCGAAATTTCTTTGGGATTTACGAATATTTTATAGCGATGGGCATCCCCGCCCTCAAAATCACGCAGTTTTTCAAGGGCTTTATCCAGATAAATCCTGCCCTCGACAAGTTCTCTCATCGCGGGATGATATGCGCCGGCAATGTAGCCGTCCTCAACATTTCCGCCGGAGTGGAGACCGAGACGGATGACACGGATGCCCGCGTCTTCAAACATCAGAAGCAGACGGGCACAGAGATTTACCGCCTCGTCGAGCGACTGCGGTCTGTACTCGCCGTTTTCATAAAGACGGGCGAGTTCGGTATGTTCCAGAACAACCGTCGGATAAATTCTGACAGTCGCGGGTTGAAGTTTTATCAGCTCGCGCGCGGTGAAAACGGCCCCCTCGTCCGTATCGCCCAAAAGACCCGTCATCATCTGAAGTCCGAGTTCAAACCCCTGCTCTTTTATCAGGGCGGACGCGCGCCGGACATCGTCTGCCGTGTGTCCCCTGCGGTTTTTCCGCAGGACCTCGTCGCTCATACTCTGGGCGCCGAGTTCGATGGCCGTGACGCCGTACTCTTTCAGTATATCCAGTATCTCGCCGTCAATGGCGTCCGGCCTCGTTGACACACGGATTCCGCTGATCTCACCCGCGTCAACATGCGGCTTCGCCGCCTCTAAAAGGCTCATCATATAAGGCCTGTCTATGGCAGTGAAACTGCCTCCGAAAAAAGCAAGTTGGCCGTCACGGCAACCGGAGTCGAGCGCAGTTTTCACTGCTGCATCGACATCAGCTGCCGTGGCGGTCTCCTGTTTACCCGTTATTATATGTTGATTGCAGAAACTGCACTGATGCGGGCATCCCACATGCGCCACAAACAGTGCAATGTTTTTGTGACTCATAGGCCCATAAGCTCCAATGCCTCACGCGCCGCTTCCTGCTCCGCGTGTTTTTTCGTGCCGCCCCTGCCGCGACCTATGACATTTGAGTTTAAGTGTACTTCAACATCAAATCTCTTGTCGTGATCGGGTCCGCTCTCACCGACGAGAACATAGGTGAGTTTCTCCTCGGGATTCTTCTGAATAACTTCCTGAAGTATGGTCTTGTAGTCCTTGAAAGTGAGGTTTTGCTTCTCAACCGCGGGGATGATGAAACGGAGAATAAATTTGCGGGCCTCATCAATACCGCCATCCAGGTAAATCGAGGCGATAACCGCCTCAAAGGCGTCGGCGAGTATGGACGGACGCTCGCGTCCTCCGGTTTTCTGCTCGCCCTTGCCGAGCAGCAGATACTCGCCGAGGTCTATCTCGCGCGCGTAATCATAACACGCGCTCTCGCAGACCGTCGCCGCGCGAAGTCTCGTAAGCTGTCCCTCGGGAAGATTCTTCATATGGGTAAAGAAATACTCGGCCGTGACGAAACCCAAAACAGAGTCGCCAAGAAACTCGAGACGCTCGTTGTACTTATGTCCGTTCCCCTTCTCGTTTGCGTAAGAGGAATGGGTAAGCGCGGTCTCAAGCAGGAGTATGTCCTTGTACTCGTATCCTATCTTTTTTTCGAATTCAGAAAAATCCATTATTCCTTTACCGCCTTTGCAATAACGTCAATCGCGCCGCTGTCGGCATAGTCCGCTATCTGCTTTATGGCATACTTAAACGCCTTCGCGTCTGAAGATCCGTGCGCTTTCGCAACCGGCTTCGCGATACCCATAAGGGGCGCTCCGCCGTAAGCCTTATAATCCATCTTCTTTTTGAATCCCTTCATATTTGAAGAGATGAGAAGGTAGGCGATTTTTGTCTTGAGGCTTGCCGTGAAGATACCCTTGATATTCTTCAGGAGCGCTCCGGCAACGCCCTCATACATCTTGAGAATTACATTGCCCGTGAAACCTTCACAGATGACAACATCCGCTCCGCCGAAAGGTATATCGCGGACTTCGATGTTACCGACAAAATTATAATCCTGCTCCTGCATGAGCTTGTATGTATCTCTCAGAACCTGTGTGCCCTTGCTCTCTTCAACACCGATGTTCGCGAGCGCGACACGCGGATTCTCGACACCAAAAACATTCTTCATATAAGCGATGCCCATGACCGCAAACTGGTTTAAAATCTCCGGTGTGCAGGTAAGGTTTGCGCCGCAGTCCATCATAAGGAATCTGCCCTCGTCATTGGGCATGACCGCAGCCGTTCCGGCCTTCTTTACGCCCGGTATTTCGCCTATCATCTTGTGCGCGGCAAGTACATATGCGCCTGTAGAACCGGCAGTTACAAATCCGTCGCCCTTACCTTCCGCAAGCAGCTGCATACCGAGTCCCAGAGAGGAATCCTTATGCTCTCTCATAATTGAGAGCGGGCTGTCATGCATGCTGATGACATCTTCCGTATGGGCGATTTCCATTGCGGAAATATCAAGATTGTTCTCCGCCGCGCAGGCTTTGATTTTATTCTCGTCACCTGTAAGCAGAATGTCGTAACCGAACTCGTTGTGAGCATCGATTGATCCTTTGATAATCTCAAGCGGGGCGTTGTCGCCTCCGAATGCGTCAACTATGATTTTCATGCCTCTTCCTCCTTGTCGAAAAAGTCAAGTGAGCGTTGCGCCAGAGCCATATACCGCTCTTTTTTATCCCTGATGTGAGGTTCTATGGGCGGCAGAACGCCGAAGTTTGCGCCCATAGGCTGGAAATTCTCCACGCTCTCATCGGCAATGTAATGCGCCAGAGCACCCATCATCGTAATATTCGGAAGTATAAACGGTGCGTCTCCGTTTATGAAATTCGCGGCGTTGATGCCGGCGAGGATTCCGCTCTGGGCGGACTCCATATAACCTTCAACGCCGGTGATCTGTCCGGCAAAGAAAAGACCGGGTACGGTCTTGAACTGATAGTCGGGACCCAAAAGCTTCGGGGAATTGATGAAAGTGTTCCTGTGCATTACACCGTAGCGTAAAAACTCCGCGTCGTGAAGGGCGGGTATCATGGAAAACACTCTCTTCTGCTCACCGAACTTCAGATTTGTCTGGAATCCGACCAGGTTGAACATCTCACCGTCTTTGGTCTCGCGACGAAGCTGAAGACAGGCCCAGGGACGGTGTCCCGTGCGCGGGTCTCTGAGACCTACGGGCTTGAGCGGGCCAAAGCGCATGGTATCTATTCCGCGGTTTGCCATGACTTCTATGGGCATACAACCTTCATATCCTGTTTTCTTCTTGTCGAAGTCGTGCTGAGGAGCGCCTTCGGCATTTACAAGTGCTTCGTAAAAAGCCTCATACTCCTCTTTGTTCATCGGACAGTTGATATAATCGTCATCGCCGTGGTCATAGCGGGACGCGGCAAAGGCATAGTTCATGTCTATGCTGTCGCCCGCGACTATCGGCGCCGCGGCGTCGAAGAAATGGAGCGATGCTCCGCAGAGCTCCTCAATTTTCTTCGCAAGCGCATCCGATACGAGCGGGCCGGCCGCGACTATCACCGCGTCCGCGTCCTCGCCGACCTTCGGAAGGTCGAGGACCTCCTCGCGGTGAATGATTATATTCGGCGTGCGCTCAATCTCATCCGTGACCATCTGAGCGAACTGTTCCCTGTCTACCGACAGCGAACCGCCCGCAGGCACGGAACACTGTTTCGCGCAGCGCACACATACGGAATCGAAGCGTGTCATCTCCTCTTTCATGAGGCCCGCGGCGGAATCCACACGCTGAGCCTTGAAAGAATTTGAACACACCAGTTCCGCGAAATTGACATTTTTATGAGCCGGTGAAAAACGGACCGGTTTCATCTCACAGAGATGAACTTCAATGCCTCTCTTGGCGAGCTGCATTGAGGCTTCGACTCCGGCGAAGCCCGCTCCGATGACAATAGCCCTTTTAGTCATTCTTCTTGCTCCTCTTTCTGGGTGCCGCGGCCTCATAACCGCAGCCTTCCTTCAGACAGACATGATTTGCTCTGTGCTTAAAGAGACTGCTGCCGCACTGAGGGCATGTTGCGCCCGCAACCGGAGCGTCCCATGTTGAGAAATCACATTCCGGATAGTTGCTGCAGCCGTAGAAAACATATCCTCTCTTGGATTTGCGCTGAATTACATCGCCGCCGCACTTCGGACACTTTGCTCCTGTCTCCTGAATGAGCGGTTTTGTGTTCTTGCACTCCGGATAACCGGGGCACGCGAGGAACTTGCCGAAACGGCCGGATTTTACGACCATCATTCTGCCGCACTTGTCGCACGGAATATCGGTCTTATCCTCTTCAAGCTGAATCTTTACGCCTTCCATATCGGTCTTTGCCTTCTGGAGGGTATCCTCAAGATCGTCATAGAACTCGCTGATAAGGCCGACATATCCCGTCTTGCCCTCGGCGATTTCATCGAGGTTTGTCTCCATCTGAGCCGTAAACTTGGTATTTACGAACTTCGGGAATTTATCCTTCAAAAGACCTGTTGTGGCCTCACCGAGTTCAGTCGGCTTTAAGAGTTTGCCGTCACGTACGACATATTCTCTCGCCAGGATGGTCGTGATTATCGAAGCGTATGTTGAAGGTCTGCCGACACCGTTCTCCTCAAGAGCCTTGACGAGAGCAGCTTCAGTGTAGCGTGACGGCGGCTGTGTGAAGTGCTGATTTCCTTTGAGGTCACGAAGCTTGAGTTCGTCACCCTTCGAAAGTTCGGGAAGCATTGCCTCCTCTTCGTCGTCGGAATCAATATCATACAAAACAGTATAACCGTCGAACTTGACGCTGTATCCGTTTGCAGTGAAGATGCAGCCGTTGGCCTTGATTTCAACCTTGACCGTATTCTGTACGCAGGTTTCCATAAGGCTCGCTATAAAGCGCTGCCATATAAGTTTGTAAAGCTTGTACTGATCAGACGTCAGGGAAGCCTTCGCCTCTTCGGGAGTGAGGGTTACATCAGTCGGACGGATTGCCTCGTGGGCATCCTGTGCGCCGCTTCTGGACTTGAAGTAGCGGGGCTTCTCCGGAAGATATTTTTTTCCGAATTCTTTCTCTATATACTTTTCTGTCATGGCGCGCGCCTCCTCCGAAATACGGAGAGAGTCTGTACGCATATAAGTGATAAGACCGACCTGGCCGCGTCCGGCGACATTTACGCCTTCGTAAAGCTCCTGGGCAACCTTCATCGTTCTCTTGGCCTGGAAGCCGAGACGGCGGGAGGCATCCTGCTGAAGCGTGGATGTTATGAACGGAGGCGCGGGCTGTTTCTTTCTCGTGCCTTTCTTTACGCTGTCAACAATGTATGAAGCGCCGTCAAGTCTGCTTAAATATTTATCTGCCTGTTCCTTTGTCGTAATCTTTACCTTGCCGGTTTCGTCACCCGTGAAAGCGGCGGTGAAAGCTTTTCTCGCACCCTGAGGAATGAGTTTGGCGTCAAGGGTCCAGTACTCCTCCGGCACGAAAGCGCGGATTTCCTCCTCGCGGTCAACGATAAGGCGGACGGCGACAGACTGTACGCGTCCGGCAGAAAGACCGCGACGGATCTTCTGGGATACAAACGGAGAGAGCCTGTATCCTACGAGGCGGTCAAGGATACGGCGGGCCTGCTGCGCGTTTACAAGATCCATGTCAATCTTATGCGGATCCTTGATGCCCGCCATAATACCGGTCTTGGTGATCTCGTTGAAAGTTACGCGGTTCGCCTTATTCATATCAAGACCCAGAAGTGTCGCAAGATGCCAGGAAATGGCCTCACCCTCGCGGTCCGGGTCGGTCGCGAGATAAACTTCATCGGCCTTGGCGACTTCCTTCTGGAGATCGCGTACCAGGTTCTCCTTTCCCTTGATGATGGCATACTTCGGCTCAAAATTGTTCTTTACATCAACATTGAGCTTTGCTGCCGGCAGGTCACGGACATGACCCATTGACGCTACCACGGTATAGTCCTTACCGAGGTATTCCTTGATGGTTTTTGTCTTTGTGGGTGACTCCACGATGATGAGTTTTGACATAAGAAACCTTCCTATTTTACTGAGTATTTTGTGTTGGGGAGAAGTTCAATGTAACCGTACAGTTCAAGTTCGGTCAGAGCGCCGAGCAGAGAACTTGTGGGCATTATAACACTCTCCGTCAACTGTTTTATGCTTATCGGATCTCTTGAAAACGCCGCGTAAACTTTTACGGCGTCTTCGGACAGCGGATCCGCTATGTCCCGTTTTACCGGTTTTTTCCGGTCGGCGCGCTCCTTCTCAAGCGCTTCGTGCTGGCTGATTATTTCAGCCTGCTCAAATTCAATACCGCCGAAACCCGGTTCGGTAAGTCTGAGAGAAAGATTTGCGGTCTCGTCAATTCTGATTTTATCCGCGTAATCTTTCAGATATGTTCCGACAACATCAAGCGGACAGAGAAGTTCTTTCGCACCGTCTTCGAGAAGCTGTGTACAGCCTTCGGATGAACGGCCGAGTTCCATTGCCGGAACGGCAAAAATATCTCTGTTCTGATTTGTCGCGTGTTTTGCGGTTATGAGAGAACCGCTCTTTATCTGCGCCTCAATGACGGCCGTTCCGACCGTCATTCCCGAGATGATTCTGTTCCTGATCGGGAATGTGCCTCTGTGAGGCGGCACAAAAGGCGGATATTCCGAAATTGTGGCGCCGTTTTGTGAAATGACATCACGAAGAGGCGCGTTTTCCTTAAGATAAGGATTCGAGTGACCGCAGCCCAAAACGGCAACGGTAGATCCGCCGACTGCCAACGCGCCGGTGTGCGCGGCGGCGTCTATACCTATCGCTCCGCCCGAAACAATGACAAAACCGCATTTTGTCAGCGCTTTCGCCAGTTCAGACGCGGCGGACATACTCCTGTCCGCGGGTTCGCGTGTACCGACCACCGCAAAGGGTATATGAGACTTAAGGACATCCAGACTTCCCTTTACAAACAGAACTATGGGATAGTCCGGTATCTGAAGAAGCAGCTCGGGATAGTCATCGTCGGTCGGCAGCAGAATATCAACTCCCGCCGCCGCGCAGTCGCGCATAACCTCATAAGTCTCTTCGATTTCGACGGTTTTCATGCGCTCAATCTGAACCGGCTTGAAAACACCGGACAGTTTACGCTCCATATCCGTCGCTCTGTAAATCTCTTCCGCAGAAGAGAAATTCTCAAAAATCAGTCCCGTGTTTTCGGCGCCGGGACCGAGCGCCAGTCTGAGCCAAAGATAGTAATTAACATTTGTCATTTGAAGGCTTCACCATTTCCCACATAATAATGGAAGCCGCAGCTCCCGCATTAAGTGACTCCGCTCTGCCTGTCATTTTTATTGTAATACTTTCCTTACAACTCTCCATAGTGCTTTGGGTGACACCGTTTGCCTCATTTCCGACAACCACAATAACGCCACCTCCGAAGTCTGCTTCGGTAATCTCTGTGGCTTCTTCGCGTGGTGTCGAGGCGTATGTCCTCATCCCTTTGTCCTGCGCACTCTTTATTGTCTCAATTACATCGTCAGTCTCGATTACGGGTATGCGGAGCAGGGCTCCCATTGACGCGCGTAATGCTTTAGGACTTCTGACATCACAACCGCCGGAGACGATTATTCCGTCAATCCCGAGCGCCTCCGCAGTTCTGCTTACGGCTCCCAGGTTTGCCGGGTCCTGTATGTTTTCGAGCAGGATATACTTGCCCGAAGGGTTTATGTCGCGGAACTTTTCATTCTCCGCGACAACGGCGAAAATGCCCTGTGTTGTCTTTGTGTCGGACATTTTCTCCGCGACACTTTCGGAGATCTCAAAGCACTGCTCCGCGACTCCGATAATCGTGTCTATATCCGCTTTATTTGAAGAATATGCCTCATCCGTAAAATAAAGCTCTTTTACGGTCCGGCCGCTGCGCAGAACATCCAGGCAAAGGCGCAGTCCCTCAAGGACAAAAAGTCCGCTCTCCCTTCTGCTTTTCGCGGAAGAGACGAGTGAAACATATGCCGTTACCTTCGGATTTTTTACGCTTGTAATCCGTTCCATAAAAGTTCCTCAATAAAGCAAAAGACACGCCCGCGTACGCATGCGCGTACGGGCGTGTGTCTTTTAAGTTATTTCGCAAGCGCAGCCTTTGCCTGATCGCAAAGAGCCGTGAAAGCGGCCGGATCCGAGATGGCTATCTCTGAGAGCATCTTTCTGTTCAAGTCGATGCCGGCCTTCTTGAGTCCGTTGATGAATGTTGAGTAGTTCATGCCATTCATCTTGCAGCCTGCTGAGATTCTTGTGATCCAGAGTCTGCGGAAATCTCTCTTCTTCTGCTTTCTGCCGATGTAAGCGTAATTACCGCTCTTCATTACGGCTTCTTTCGCTGTCTTAAAGAGAGCGTGCTTTGAGCCATAGTAGCCCTTAGCCATTTTGAGTGTTTTATTTCTGCGCTTTCTTGTCATCATAGCGCCTTTAATTCTGGCCATAATTCACAATCCTCCTCAAATTAATACTTGTACGGTACGAGCTTCTTGATCTTCTGCTGATTTGTCTTGTCAGCTACAAAAGACTTGCGGAGATTTCTCTTACGCTTTGTGCTCTTCTTCGTAAGGATATGTGATTTGTAAGCGTGATTAAGTTTCGGCTTACCGTTCTTTGACACTTTTACTCTTTTCTTTGTGCCTGAATGAGTCTTGATTTTCGGCATGATATATGTCCTCCTTAGAATAGTTTACTTGGTTTTGAGAGGTGCAAGGAACATGAGCATCTGTCTGCCTTCAAGCTTTGCGGCTTTCTCGACAGTGCTGTATTCCGAGCAGGCTTCGGCAAATTTTTCCATGGTAACAAGACCGTTTTCCGGGTGAGCCATTTCTCTTCCGCGAAAACGAATGGAAACCTTGACCTTGTGTCCGGCTTTTAAGAACTTGACAGTCTGGTTTACCTTTGTCTCAAAGTCATGTGTGTCGATTTTAAGAGAGAGTCTTGTCTCCTTAACCTCGATGACTTTCTGGTTCTTTTTGGCTTCCTTTTCACGCTTCTGCTGTTCGAAGCGGTACTTGCCGTAGTCCATGATCTTGCAGACAGGCGGCTGAGCCTGCGGCGCAATCAAAACGAGATCCAGGTCTTTTTCTGTGGCAATGTGAAGCGCGTCGCTTGAAGACATAATGCCAAGCTGTTCACCGTCATCGGTTACCACTCTGACTTCCTTTGCCTTAATATCCTCGTTTATAAGGACTTCCTTGGTTTTTGCTGTGCCTATTGCCATGCACCTCCGAAAAGTAATAAAAAATCGGACAGAGATACTCTGTCCGCAATACCACAAGTTAAGTATTGACCTGTGAACCAAAAGACACAGGTGAGAACAGAGTCGTCCTTCTTTGTTGCACGGAAATATTACACTAATCCAAAATAAATGTCAATAATAAATTATAAAAAGATTTTTTGCCCTTCTTGACACGGCAAACCCCTTGGGTTATTATATACGAGCATCCCACGCGGATTTAGCTCATCTGGTAGAGCGCCACCTTGCCAAGGTGGAGGTAGCGGGTTCGAGCCCCGTAATCCGCTCCACAGCCACCCGTTTGCTCTTGCAAACGGGTCTTTTCTTTTCTATAATTTTAAAAGGTGATTAACATGCGTATAGAGTCTCTCCGTCTGAAAACGGGAAGCGAAGAACAGAAAAAGACCTCCCTTGATCTTGAAAAAGGAAAAGGTGTCAAGGGCGATGTAAAAGCCCAGGGCGGCGACCGCCAGCTCTGCCTTGCTGACGAAAGGTCATATAACGAATACAAAGAGGCCGGAAAAGGTCTCTGTGTTGACCGTTTTATGCCGAATATTACTACCTCCGGTTTAAACTATTCGCTCCTCAGACGCGGCGATAAGTTCAGTATAAACGGTATCGTAATTGAAATAACCGATACCGAAAAGAAGTGCTTTCCGGAATGCGAGTTTGTCCGAAACGGCGAGACATGTCTCATAAAGAAAAACTGCGCTTTCGCAAAAATACTCGAGAGCGGAACGGTTGAAACCGGCGACGAGATAAAGAGATGCTCAAATATTGAACTCAACTGGCACGGCGAGCCGGACCCGAAACGAAAATGGACCAAATACGAGTGGCTCTTCCTGCCTCTCTCCTGGTTTGTATTCTTCGGCGGTCTCTTCTGGATGGCAGCTCTCAAGAGCAACGCGCTCCTTTATGTATGCGCGATTATACTTGCCCTCCTTGGTATCTGGCTGATCTTCTTCCGAAACCACCACAAAAAAAGAAAACGAATGAAATATTCATACGAGATTACCGACAACGAACTCCGTATTATCCTGACAAAAAAAGACGAGCTGAATGTCCGTAAACTGCCGGTCGAGAACATAAGCTACATCGGTTACAGCATCAGGAAGGACGGTTCCGGAACTCTCTACTTCAACTTCCCGAACGACTATCTCGATCTCTTCCGCCTGATTATGGCTAATTCAGGTATAGGCACATTCGATGAAACTGTCTTCGCCTTCTACGAACTGAAGGATGCCGAAGACCTGCTGGAACAGCTGACCGTCCTTCTCGGAGACGACATAAAAACAGAAAAGATATAACAAAAAACGAACCCCTGCTCCGGCAGGGGTTCTTCTTTAAGGTATTTATATATACTATTAGGCAAAACCTTTGTCGTTTTCAAGAAGGACGGCGCGGCAGAAGGAGCCGTCGAGGCCGTCGGCCTTGACGGGCAGGGCGACGAGGTAGTAGGTGCCGTCACGCTCAACCTTGGAAAGGTCGAGGTTTTCAAGCAGGACGGCACCTGCGCCGAGGAGCGCCCTGTGTACGGCGGCCTCATTGTCGCCGCCGAGCGAAATCTGATCATATCCTATAAGGTCATAACCGAGGGCTGCGACATCCTCTGCCGCGCCTCCGAAGAATACATTGTCAGGTTTTGTCCTTAAAATGACCTTGCTTATATACCTCGGGAAATAACGCTCAACCACTTCACCTGTTATGGGTCCCGACGGCAATGTAATCACCGCACAATTTCCCATAAACTTATCAAGCGAAATATCGTTAACTGTCTCCCCGTCCTCAAAGAAATGTGCGGGAGCGTCAACATGCGTGCCCGTATGAACACAGGCATAGAGTGCCGAGAGATTATAAATGTCTCCATACTCAAAGGACTTTATCTTCTGAAGTTTCGGCTCCGGATCATCCGGATAAAGAGGCGCCGAAAAAAGCTCTCTTGAGATGTCATAAATAATCATGCTTAACCTCCGATTCCGAATAGTGAGAAGAATTCCCCTATCAGTTCCCCTGCGTTCTGACCGGCTTCCGAATCACCGGTAATAGTTGAGATAAAGCTGTCCACTTTCTCACCGATAACTTTGTTCAGCAGAGCCGAGTAAAACTTCTCAAGCTCGGGATGTCCGGAAGCGAGATTCTTTATAAGATAATCCTGAATTTCCTGCTTAAAAGAAGCTTCATCGACGGGTATCGTCTCCGTTGTCGAAGGCACCGTGTAACTCTCATAAGGCGCCTCTTCAAAAGTCAGAACCGTTGTCGAGAAAAACTTGTCATTGTCATACTCAACGGCATATTTGTTGTCAACATCCCCGCTTTTCACCGCCATTATTACAGTAGCTTTTGATTCTTCCGGAGTTGCAAAGCCCAATGAAATACCGACAATGTGATTTCTCTTGTCAACAAACAGATTTATTACAACCTGCTCAACATTGTTCTTTTCAAGGAAAGCCGTAAACTTCTCCGCCGAGGACTGAGCTTCGGCTTTCTCGCTGAAAGCGGAAAGCATGGTTTTGAAATCCTCGGCGTTGGTTATCATAGTGATAACTTCACCGGAAGTCGTTACATCACCGACTGCGATTGTTTTATCCTCATCAACCACTGAAATCTTTACTTTATCCGCAAAATCAGACTTTTTCAGCTTTTTGACAGCACCAAACTGTTCAAAGATGTTGAGCTTGCCGTCCTCAAATTTAATGCCCTTATGAGAGCGCTCAAACCATTGGTCTCCGAGTTGTCTGAGTTTGAAACACTGTCTTGAACCGCTGACAATTCCCTCTCCGGACAAGATCTCGTTCTTGCCGTCAAAGAGATTCAGTGTCGCTTTGAAACCATCCTTCTGAAAGTCGATTTTACCGTCGGCAAATGATGCGCTCAGATATTTTGAAAGCGCGCTTGCGGCATCCTCACTGTTCAAGACGGCTGATTTATCAAGATTGACATTCATATCCGCCTTGTATGTGTACGCGCTCTTGGATGTCGCCGCCTTCGCCAGACTTTTTGTTACTCTCGCGGCATTATGCGTAATCGTAAATGTCGCGTATGCCTCATCAGACATTATCGTCTGGAAGAATTCTCTCGGCGCAACATAGCACCAGATGCCGCAGATGGCGACGGCGCCGAGGATTATGCCGAAAATCAACGCGAAAAGTCTTCTGATCATAAGCCTTCCTCCGTGAAACATAAATACGGTTTATTTTACCATAAATTGCAAAAAAACAAAAATTTTCAAACAAAAGTTTGCATCTTGCGAACAGATGTGCTATACTATCTTTGAACATTTGTGCATTTTAGCGTGAAAGGAGTATGTTTTATGGAACTTACGAACCTTAATGACACCCAGAAACGTATTTACGAATACCTGCTCGACCGCAGCCGCAAGACAGCCGTCCCGGCTTCCGTCCGTGAGATAGGCGCTGCGGTCGGTCTTCGCTCAACCTCCTCGGTTCAGGCGAACTTAAATTACCTTGAGGAAGCCGGTTACATAACCCGCGATCCCCTTCTCAAGCGTTCCATCCGCCTGAATGTTAAAGACGAGGCCAAGAATTATCTTGAGATTCCCCTTCTGGGAACCGTCGCTGCCGGCGCTCCGATTCTCGCCGCCGAGCAGATAGAAAGCTACATCCCCTTCGGCGGCCCCGTCTCCTCTGACAAAGAGCTCTTCGCTCTCCGTGTCAAAGGCGAATCCATGATCAACGCCGGTATCTTTGAAGGCGACGTAATCATCGTCGAGAAAACCCCCGAAGCCAAAAACGGCGACATGGTCGTAGCGCTCATAGACGACGAAGCCACAGTCAAAACCTTCTACAAGGAAGATGACCACTTCCGTCTCCAGCCCGAAAACGACTATATGGACCCGATTATCTGCGACGAACTCGTCATCCTCGGCCGCGTCAAAGGCCTCATGCGCTACTATTGATTCTTATAAAACAAAAGCGGAAGGCAATGCCTTCCGCTTTTTATTGTCTTATTCAGAACTTTACTCTCTCCGCAATGTATGCTGAAAGTTCGGAAATCGGGATGCGAACCTGCTCCATTGTGTCACGGTCACGGACTGTTACCGCGTTGTCGGCGGGAGCGTTTTCATCGCCCACTGTTTCGAAGTCAACCGTTACACAGAAAGGTGTGCCGATTTCATCTTCTCTTCTGTAGCGCTTGCCTATTGAACCCGCGTCGTCAAAGTCTACCATGAAGTCCTTTGAAAGCATGTCATAAACTTCCAATGCCTTATCTGAAAGCTTCTTTGAAAGCGGAAGAACCGCAACTTTGAAAGGAGCAATGGCGGGATGGAATCTCATAACTACGCGTGTGTCATTCTTCTCTGCGTCAACGACTTCCTCGTCATAAGCCTCGCAGATGAGTGAGAGGAAGAGACGCTCAACACCGAGTGACGGCTCGATGACATACGGTGTGTAATGCTCGTTTGTCTCGGGATCAAAATACTGGAGATCCTTGCCGGACTCGTTCATATGCTGAGTGAGGTCATAATCGGTTCTGTCTGCGATACCCCAGAGTTCGCCCCAGCCGAACGGGAAGAGATACTCAAAGTCAGTTGTCGCTTTTGAGTAGAAAGAAAGCTCCTCGGGATCGTGGTCACGAAGTCTCAGATTTTCGGGCTTGATATTGAGACTGTAGAGCCAGTCGCGGCAGAATGAACGCCAGTAATCAAACCACTCAAGGTCCGTGTTCGGCTTGCAGAAGAATTCAAGTTCCATCTGCTCGAACTCGCGGACACGGAAGATGAAGTTACCGGGTGTGATCTCATTTCTGAAAGATTTACCGATCTGGGCAACGCCGAAAGGCACCTTTCTTCTTGAGGTTCTCTGAATGTTTGCAAAGTTTACGAAAATACCCTGAGCCGTCTCGGGACGAAGGTAAATCTCCGCTTTTGAATCCTCAGTTACACCCTGGAAGGTCTTGAACATGAGGTTGAACTTTCTGATATCCGTGAAATCATGAGCTCCGCAGTCAGGACAGGCAATACCATGTTCCTTTATGTAGTCCATGAGCTGCTCATCTGACATGCCCGCGGGGTTGTCGGAGAGACCGTTCGCGGCAACATAGTCCTCAATAAGTTTGTCAGCTCTGTGTCTGGTGTGGCACTGCTTACAGTCCATAAGAGGATCGGAGAATCCGCCGAGGTGACCGGATGCCACCCATGTCTGCGGGTTCATTAAAATTGCGGAATCAAGGCCGACATTAAGTCTGTTTTCCTGGATGAATTTCTTTCTCCAGGCATCCTTGATGTTCTGCTTCATCTCAACACCGAGAGGACCGTAATCCCAGGTGTTCGCGAGACCGCCGTAAATCTCAGATCCAGCGTAGACAAAGCCTCTGCCCTTACAAAGAGCCACGATTTTTTCCATTGTTTTTTCTGAATTATTCATACTGTTCTCCTTCCGCGCAAATGGCTTTTGCGCAAAGTAATGAAAAAATATTAATATAATACCTATTAAAAGTCAATTGATTTTGCCGCCTCTTTATGCTAAAATCTTGCTCGTTCAACAAAAACCCAAGGAGATGCCCATGTCAACAATCGCAGCGATATCCACACCGAATGCCGCGGGCGGCATAGGAATAGTGAAAATATCCGGTCCGGACGCAATTGCCGTCGCGGACAGGGTTTTCACATGCGCCGGCAAGGCAGAACTCTCCTCTCTCCCCGGCTATTCGGTGCGTTTCGGCCATGTCCACGACGGCGATGCCGTCCTTGACCAGGCAGTGGCCATAGTCTACAGGGCACCGAAGAGCTATACAGGCGAAGATGTCGTCGAGCTCCAGTGCCACGGCGGCCTCTTCCTCATGCAGCAGATCCTCCGGCTCTGCCTCTCAAACGGCGCCGTGGCAGCCGAGCCCGGTGAATTTACAAAGCGGGCCTTCTTAAACGGAAAGATGGATCTGACTGAGGCGGAATCGGTCATGACTCTGATTTCCGCACACGGCAGACAGGCCGCGGACGCCGCCTTCGGTGTACTTCAGGGCTCTCTTTCAAAAGAAATTAATGAAGTCACCAAAGTCTTCATCTCCGCGGCGGCTCATATGTCCGCCTGGGTGGATTACCCCGATGACGAAATAGAAGAACTTGATTTTGCTAAACTCAGATCTGAGTTTTCCGACGCAAAATCAAGACTTGAAACACTTATAAATCGTTTTGACGCCGGCCAGGCCATAACCGAAGGTGTTGAGACCGTTATAGTAGGCAAGCCGAATGTCGGCAAGTCTACATTGATGA
>JAFYJR010000004.1 GCA_017538005.1 Clostridia bacterium
ACTCGGCAAACTTATCACCGACAGAATTCCCCAGAAACTCGGTTTTGAGAAAATCACCAAAGACGATCCCGAATACTGGGCAGTACGTATACTTTGCTATGATGATGACGATCTCGCAAAGTGGGTAATAGATAACTTCAAAGGCATCAGAAAACCCAAGACCTTCGCACAGCTTAAGGCAAGCTCAGGTCTTGATGATGACAAACTTACGGAGATTCTCGAGAAGATCTCATATTCCGGTCTTGTTGAGTGGAACTATGAGAACCTCGACGGCACGAACCCCAACAATGAGAAGAGATGGATTCTTCCCATGTTCGTACCCGGCTCGGGCGAATTCTCAAACATGAATCTCAAACTTATCGACGAGCATCCCGAACTCGGTATGTTCTTCGAGCATATGACAAGACTTCCTCTTGAGAAGGTTACCCCCATGGTACCTCCGGGAGGCGCGGGAATAGGCATGCACGTCATTCCCGTAGAGAAAGCCATAGATATGAACGGTGAGACTATCGACATCGAGCGTATCTCTCACTGGCTTGACAAATATGAAGGCAAGTATGCCGCTTCACCGTGTTCGTGCCGCCGCAGCCGTATGACATACGAAGAGGGCTGCGCCGACGATTTCAACGACTGGTGTATCGCCATGGGCGACATGGCCGATTATGTCGTTGAAACCGGCAAGGGCGGACGCTACATCACAAAGGAAGAGGCTCTTGAAATATTCAAAAAGGGCGAGGACAACGGCTTCGTTCATCAGATCACGAATATCGACGGTGAGGAGAAGATATTCGCCATCTGTAACTGTAACGTAAATGTCTGCTACGCTCTTCGTACATCACAGCTCTTCAACACACCGAACATGTCACGTTCGTCATTCGTTGCGAGAGTTGAAAAAGAGGACTGCGTAGCATGCGGACGCTGCGTCGAGTACTGCCCGGCCGGCGCCGTAAAACTCGGCCAGAAGCTCTGTCTGAAAGACGGTTCCGAAGTCAAGTATCCGAAGCATGTTCTTCCCACACAGAAGAGCTGGTCAGAGGATGACTGGGACTGGGATTACAGAGACAACAACCGCATCAACTGCTACGACACAGGCACGGCTCCCTGTAAGACTGCCTGCCCGGCGCATATCGCCGTTCAGGGCTATTTAAAGCTCGCCGCGCAGGGCAAGTACACAGAGGCGCTCGCGCTCATCAAGAAGAACAACCCGCTGCCCGCGGTCTGCGGCCATATCTGCAACAGGCGTTGTGAGGACGCCTGCACAAGAGGCACGGTTGACCAGGCAGTGGCTATAGACGAGGTCAAGAAGTTCCTCGCCGCCAGAGACTTGAACGCCGCCACAAAGTACATACCTCCGAAAGTAATTCCGAAGGTACAGGGCGGATTTGACGAGAAAGTCGCCATCATCGGCGGCGGCCCCGCGGGTCTCTCCTGCGCGTTCTATCTCGCCGAGATGGGTTACAACCCGACAATCTTCGAGAAGAACGAAAAGGCCGGCGGTATGCTCGTATACGGCATTCCGTCATACAAACTTGAAAAAGACGTAGTCCAGGCTGAGATAGACATCATCAAGGAGATGGGTGTCGAACTCAAGACAGGCGTTGAGGTAGGCAAGGATATCACTCTTGACGAACTCCGCGCTCAGGGCTATAAAGCATTCTATATCGCCATCGGCTGCCAGGGCGGCAGAAAGGCCGGTATCCCGGGCGAGGATGCCGAGGGCGTTATGACCGCAGTTGACTTCCTGCACGCCGTCACAGACGACGAGAGCCTCAAGGTAGAGGGCGACGCGGTTGTAATAGGCGGCGGTAACGTTGCCATAGACGTCTCCAGAAGCGCAGTAAGATGCGGAGCTTCTTCGGTTAAACAGTATTCTCTTGAGACAAGAGATATCATGCCCGCTTCCGATGAGGAAGTTGCCGAAGCCGAGGAAGACGGCGTAGAGATCAACTGCGGCTGGGGTCCGAAGGAAATCCTCGTCGAGGACGGAAAAGTCAAGGGTATCGTGCTCAAGAATTGCACATCCGTATTTGACGCCGAAGGCAAGTTCGCTCCCACATATGACGAGAATGACCTCGTAACAGTAGAGTGTCAGCATGTCTTCCTTTCAATCGGCCAGAGCATCCTCTGGGGAGACCTCCTCAAGGGCTCAAAGGTTGAACTCGGCAGAGGACAGGGCGCTGTGGCTGACGCGGTAACATATCAGACGGCTGAACCGGACATCTTCGTTGGCGGCGACGTTTACACAGGTCCCAAGTTCGCTATCGACGCTATCGCTGCAGGCAAGAAGGGCGCGTGGTCAATCCACCGCTTCGTACAGCCTCACGCGTCACTCACAATAGGCAGAAACCGCTATGAGTTCAACGAACTCGACAAGGAAAACATCACAATCCCCGAGTACGATACCTGCAAGCGTCAGGTACCCGGAAAGAGCGACAAGATCGCCGATCCGGTTCACTCCTGGAGAGACCCGAAACTTGTATTCACCGAGGAACAGGTCAAGGCAGAGACCGCGAGATGTCTCTCCTGCGGCGCCTCCATTGTTGATGAAAACAAGTGTATCGGCTGCGGTATCTGCACGACGAAGTGTGAATTCGACGCCATCCATCTCTTCAGGGAGCGTCCTGAATGCAGCACAATGAGACGCAGCGAAGACAAACTCAAGTATGTTCTTCCTTACGGTCTCAAGCAGGCAATAAAAGTAAAGTTCAAGGGTAACAAGAATGCATGAGCTCGGAGTAGTATTTACGATAATCG
>JAFYJR010000042.1 GCA_017538005.1 Clostridia bacterium
CGTGCGAATCAGTTCCTTTATTTCCTGCCTCTTCGAATCTGCGTGCCCGCGCGATGTATCCTCCGTGAACTTGCATGCGCAATCAAGAAATGTCAGATTGTTGTAATTCTTCCAGGCAATGATATCATCCTCATGCACACAGTACAGCGGCCTTATAAGTTCCATACCGGGGAAGTTTGTGGAACGAAGTTTGGGCGGCATCGCCTGAAGCTGTCCGCCGTAGAACATTGCCATAACCGTCGTCTCTATGACATCCGAGAAATGATGTCCCAGGGCAATCTTATTACAACCCAAAGACTGTGCGAAAGAATAGAGATGTCCCCGTCTCATCCTTGCACACATATAGCAGGGATTCTTCTCCTGCTTGTTCGCGTAATCAAAAATATCTGTTGAGAAGAACTGAATCGGTATTTCCAGAAGCGCTGCGTTCTTCTCTATCTGCTCCCTGTTCTCTTTGTTGTAACCGGGATCCATACAGATAAACTCAACTTCAAAAGGCACATCGGAATTTCTCTGAAGCTGCTGAACAAGCTTTGCCATAAGCATGGAGTCCTTACCGCCGGATATGCAGACAGCAACCCTGTCACCCTCGTTTATCAGCTCATATCTTTTTACGGCCGCTATAAACGGGTTCCAGAGTTCCTCGCGGTACTTCTTTATTATCGACCGCTCAATCTCCTGACATTTTGTAAGTTCTCTCGCCACAACAAGTCCTCCGGCAATGCTTTTTCATAACAATTAATTTTATCATACCCGTTTGACTTTTACTATATTTATTAATACAATTTCAATGTGGAAACCAACCATAAAGAGGACAGCAATGAACGAATTTGAAAGAACAGAACTGCTCATAGGCAGCGATAATCTGAACAAACTCAAGAACGCGCATGTCGCCGTTTTCGGCGTCGGCGGTGTCGGCGGCTATGTCGTCGAAGCCCTCGCCCGCGCAGGACTGGGCGAGCTCACAATCGTCGACAAAGACACCGTCGACGAAACAAACATCAACCGCCAGATAATCGCCCTCCACTCAACCCTCAACAAACCAAAAGTCACTGTAATGGAAGAGAGACTCAAAGACATAAACCCGGACATAAAAGTCAACGCAAAGGAACTCTTCTTCCTGCCCGAAACAGCGGACCAATTTGACTTTTCACAATACGACTACATCGTTGACGCAGTGGACACGGTCACAGCAAAACTCGCGATAATCGAAAAGGCCCACACAGCAGGCACCCCCGTAATCTCCGCAATGGGCGCAGGCAACAAGCTCGACCCCACAAAGTTTGAGGTCACGGACATCTCCAAAACTTCCGTCTGTCCCCTCGCCCGCGTCATGCGCAAGGAACTAAAAGCCCGCGGCATCAACCATCTCAAAGTAGTCTACTCCACCGAGGAGCCCAAACAAAAAAGCGACACCGTCGCCTCCATCTCAACCGTCCCCTCCGTCGCCGGCCTCCTCCTCGCCAACACCATAATCCAAGACCTCACAAAATAAACTGAATTTTGTCGCTTGCAAGGCGACCAATGGCCTTCGATATTTTTGTAAGATGAAGTTGCAAAGGGCGGAAAGCCCTGCAAGACTTTAACAAAAATATCGGAGGTATTTTATTATGAAAACAACAGAGATAGTAATGATTCTTGACGCATCAGGTTCAATGTATGATCTGACAGAAGACACAATCGGCGGATTCAATTCATTCATTGAAGATCAGAAGGCAAATAACGAAGCGGGAGATCAGGTTCTGGTGTCCGCGGTTAAGTTCTCGGATTCTTCAAAGGTTATGTACGACAGAGTGCCGATTGAAAAGATTGAGAAGATGAGCAAGCGCCAGTACAGGACGGGCGGATGCACGGCTCTCCTTGACGCGATGGGTGACGCAATCAAGCACATCGGCAATGTTCACAAGTATGCCCGCAAGGAAGATGTTCCGGCATCAACAATCTTTGTCATCATTACTGACGGTTATGAGAACGCAAGCCACAAGTATTCAAGCGATGAAATCAAAGCCCTTGTCAAAAAGCAGGAGAAGAAATACGGTTGGGAGTTCCTGTTCCTCGGTGCAAATATAGACGCGGTTGAAACAGGCGCGGACTTCGGATTCAGACAGGAGAATTCAATCAACTATCTTGCTGATGAAGTGGGTACAAAGAAGATTTACAAAGCGGTTTCATGCGCTGTTATGAATGCCCGCACTTGTGGTTCAATTCAGGCAGACTGGGCTGAGGAAGTAAGCGAGGATTACGAAAACAGAAAATAAGTCCGAATAATGACCCATACTTTGTGGTATAATTTCTTTGTAATAATTAAAAAGGAATGATTCTATGCCGCTTAAGATAGTAAGACAGGACATAACCAAGATAGAATGTGACGCAATCGTCAACGCCGCCAACAGCAGTCTGCTTGGCGGCGGAGGCGTTGACGGAGCCATCCACAGGGCCGCGGGTCCCGGGCTCCTTGAGGAGTGCCGCGGTCTCCACGGCTGTGAGACCGGCGACGCAAAGATAACCCGCGGCTACAACCTGCCTGCGAAGTATGTCATTCACACCGTAGGTCCCGTATACAACGATGGGCGACACGGTGAAGAGAAACTTCTCGTATCCTGCTACGAGAAGTCTCTTCAGATAGCCGCAGAGCACGACTGCGAGTCCATAGCGTTTCCTTTGATATCTTCCGGCGTCTACGGCTATCCAAAGCCGGAGGCTTTCCGTGTCGCGGTAGATACCTGCTCAAAATTCCTGGAAACTCACGATATGGATATCTTCATTGTCGTCTTTGACAAACGCGGGTACAACATAGGCAAACAGTACGATTCCGCCCTTGAAGAATTCATCGACCAGAACTATGTTGATGAGAGTGAAAAACGTTTCTCATATTCAAGGAACATATTCCGTGAAGCAGCGGCAGGAGCTGCCAAAAGTGAAGCCATTGAAGA
>JAFYJR010000043.1 GCA_017538005.1 Clostridia bacterium
GTGTAAACTTCTCTGAGACATACGCTACAGGCGTACAGGTAGTTATAGTCAAGGAAGGCAGCGACATCAAGACTGTTGATGACCTTGACGGCAAGACAATAGGTGTTCAGGCCGGTACAACAGGCGACATCTACTGCACAGATGACTACGGTCAGGAGAACGTTAAGCAGTTCGCTCAGGGCGCTCTTGCCGTACAGGCTCTTCTCAATGACCAGGTTGACTGCGTCGTAATCGACAATGAACCCGCAAAGCAGTTTGTTGCTGCAAATGAAGGTCTCGCGATTCTCGACACAGAGTATGCCGTAGAAGATTACGCGGCAGCGTTTGCAAAGTCCAACACAGCTTTACTTGACGACTTCAACAAGGCTCTTGCAGAGCTTAAGGCTGACGGTACAATCGATAAGATTATCGACAAGTACATCAACGCAGGTTAAGATATTACTTTTTTGCATACAGTGAAATGAGGAGCGGAGTATATCCGCCCCTTGTTTTGCGTTTTAGAGAGCAGGTATTTTATGAGATTTGTGAGTTTTTCCTCATGGCTTGAGACCGCCCCTTCCTGGGTGCACGGTCTGCCGAAGGGGACCCAGAGTTTCCTGTTTCAGCTGTTCCAGACATTTGTGGTCGGCGACCGCTGGAAACTGTTCGCGGACGGTCTTCGGATAACATTCATTGTTACCCTGGGAGCGCTTGCGCTCGGTATAATCATAGGACTGATCCTTGCGATTATACGCACGCTTTACTGCAGCTATACGGTAAACAAACCGCCTTTTATTCTGAAGGTGTTAAACTCGTTTACGGAACTTTACCTGACCGTTATCCGCGGTACGCCGATGATGGTTCAACTCCTTATCATGGGCTTTGTCATCTTTGTACCGAAGACGGAGACGGGCTGTATTGTCTGCGGTATCATAACGCTTGGCATAAACTCGGGTGCGTATGTCGCCGAGATAGTCAGGTCCGGCCTTATGTCCATAGACAAAGGACAGACCGAAGCCGGCAGAAGTCTCGGTTTCAACTACGGTCAGACGATGTTTTACATTATCATCCCTCAGGCGGTCAAAAACATCCTTCCTGCTCTCGGCAATGAGATGATTACATTGCTCAAGGACACATCGCTTGTATCGGTAATAGCGCTCCGTGATATCACGAAGCAGGCCCAGAATATTCAGAGCCTGACATACAACGCGCTTGTGCCTTATCTCAGCCTTGCGGCCATTTACCTCGTTCTGGTAATAGGTCTGACAAAGCTTCTTGCGGTATTTGAAAGGAGGCTGAGGAAGAGTGAACACTGATGAGAAAGTAATAGAAGTCAAAGGTCTTGAAAAATCATTTGACGACATAGAAGTATTAAAGGGTATAGATATCGATATCCACAAGTGCGAGGTTGTCGTAATCATAGGGGCTTCGGGCTCCGGAAAATCGACATTCCTGCGTTGCCTTAACTGTCTTGAGGACCCCACCGGCGGATGTATCTATTTTGACGGCGTTGATCTTGCCGATGTTTCAGTTGATATCAATGTCCACAGGCAGAACATGGGCATGGTCTTCCAGCATTTCAATCTTTTCCCGCATATGACGGTGCTCAGGAACATGACCATCGCGCCGATGAAACTCAAGGGATTGTCCGCCGAAGAGGCGGAAAATAAGGCGTACGAGCTCCTCAAAACCGTAGGTCTTGAGGACAGGGCGGACGCCTATCCGTCACAGCTCTCCGGCGGACAGAAACAGCGTATCGCCATCGTTCGCGCGCTGGCCATGGAACCTGAGGTAATGCTCTTTGACGAGCCGACTTCGGCGCTCGATCCCGAGATGGTCGGCGAGGTTCTGGATGTTATGAAGAACCTCGCGAAAGAAGGCATGACGATGGTCGTTGTAACGCATGAGATGGGATTTGCCCGCGAAGTCGGCGACCGTATCATCTTCATGGACGATGGCGTAATAGGCGAGGAGGGCACTCCGGAAGAGGTATTTGACCACCCCAAATCAGAGCGTCTTCAGTCATTTCTTGCAAAAGTTCTTTAATGATGCTAAAATATCTCCGTATTGTTTATTAATAACCATTATGGGGGTTTTACAGTATGACACTTGCCGAACTCTTGAAAGTAGCGGAAGAAAACAAGGCTTCCGACGTACATATTACCGTCGGCGTACCGCCGCTTATGCGTGTACACGGCTCCATGATGCCGATTCCCAACGAGCCTCGCCTCATGGCTGAGGATGTTGAGGCTCTCGTTAAGGGCATCATGGGCGAATTCCAGAAGAGAGCTTTCGCCGAGCGCGGCGAAATCGACTTCTCCTTCGGTCTCGCCGGCATGGGCCGTTACCGTGTAAACGTATTCCGTCAGCGCGGTACGACGGCAGCGGTTTTCCGTCTCGTAGGTTCAAAGATTCCGAACCCGTATGACCTCGGTGTTCCTCAGTCGGTTATCGACCTCTATGAACTCAAGCAGGGTCTCGTACTTGTTACCGGTCCCACGGGTTCAGGTAAGTCCACGACACTGGCGTCGCTCATCGGTCTTATAAATGACCATCTGAACGACCACATCATCACACTTGAGGACCCCATCGAGTATCTTCACAGACATAACAAGTCTATTGTAAACCAGAGAGAGATAGGCGTTGATACGCGTTCATACGCAGCCGCTCTCCGTGCCGCTCTTCGTGAAGACCCCGATGTTATCCTCGTCGGTGAGATGCGTGACCTTGAGACCATCGCGACGGCCGTAACAGCCGCCGAGACCGGCCACCTGGTCTTCTCGACACTTCACACCATCGGCTGCGCCGAGACCATCGACCGTATCATCGACGTATTCCCGACGGATCAGCAGGACCAGATCAAGGTTCAGCTCTCCATGGTTTTAGATGCCGTCATCTCCCAGAGACTTATTCCCACAATAGACGGTACGGGCCGTGTCGCCGCGTTCGAAGTAATGCTCGCCGACTCCGCTATCCGTAACCTCATCCGTGAGGGTAAGAACTACCTCATCCCTTCAAACATGCAGTCAGGTAAGCAGAAGGGCATGATGACGATGAACGATTCACTTGTTGACCTCTACAACACAGGACGAATCTCCCGTAAGGACGCAATTCTCTATTGCACCGATCAGGATGAAATGTCCAAGAGACTCATGTAATCGTACATTTTCATATAAAGTGTTTAAAGACTCCGCTTTTTCAAAGCGGAGTCTGTTTTTTTGCCGAATAAAAGCCGTTTAATTCGTCGAAAGTGCACAATTTTATTGCCGTATAATCTATTGATTTGTTTAGATTTAATATATTATAATACAAGTGAATAGGGCACGTTTTAGCCCAAAAGGAGGTTAAATCATGAAAAGATTAATCGCAATTTGTTTAGCGCTCGTCCTTGTATTCAGCCTCGGTGCTTGTGCAAAGGGCGGCGCGGACGCTAAGAAGGGTTCGGTTTACTTCCTCAACTTCAAGCCCGAAGCTGATGAGGCCTGGCAGGCAATAGCCAAGACTTACACAGAGCAGACAGGCGTACAGGTTAAGGTAGTTACAGCTGCATCAGGCGAGTACGACAAGACTCTCGCAGCTGAACTTGATAAGGACGCCGCTCCCACAATGTTCCAGGTTGGTAACGTAGGCGCAGTTGAGACATACGGCGACTATTGCTACGACCTCAAGGGTTCAAAGTTTGAAGGCGAACTCACAACAGACGCTTATAACCTTTATGACGCAAACGGCAAACTCTGCTCTATCGGTTATTGCTATGAGTGCTACGGCATCATCGTAAACAAGGCTCTCCTTGAGGCTGCCGGCCACTCACTTGATGAGATCACAAACTTTGCAACACTCAAAGCAGTTGCTGACGACATTCACGCTCGTGCAGCAGAGCTCGGTTTTGACGCATTCACAAGCGCAGGCCTTGACGGTTCTTCTTCATGGAGATTCTCCGGCCACCTTGCAAATATGCCTCTTTACTATGAGTTCAAGGCTGACAACGTAACAGCTCAGCCCGCAACAATCAAGGGCACATACCTTGATCTCTACAAGAACATCTGGGATCTCTACATCACAGATTCAGCCACAACAGGCGCTGCCGTAGTTACAGCTACAGGTGACGAAGCTGAGGCAGAGTTCTATGAAGGCAAAGCTGCTTTCTATCAGAACGGTTCTTGGGAATTCGCAAGCCTTACAGAGAAAGGCATGAAGGCTGACGACCTCGCCATGATCCCGATTTACTGCGGAGCTGAAGGCGAAGAGAAAGCCGGCCTTTGCTGCGGCACAGAGAACTGCTGGGCAGTTAACGCTACAGCTTCCAAGGCTGACATCGAAGCCACTCTTGACTTCATGTATTGGATGGTAACATCTGAGGAAGGCACAAAGATGATGGCTGAGCAGTTCGGTCCTTGCCCGTTCAAGAATGCTGCCACACCTGAAAACGTATTCTTTGCTCAGGCAAACGAGTACACAGCTGCCGGCAACTATGTTGTAACATGGGCATTCAACTGGACTCCTGCAGTTGATGACTGGCGTGCAGGCGTTGTTGACGCACTCGCTCAGTACACTGCAAAGGGCGGTTCATGGGATAAGGTTAAAGAGGCATTTGTTGACGGTTGGGCAACACTCTATGCCAAAGACCACGCTTAATCCTTAAACTACCTTAAAGTTTCACGGGGGCGGGCGGTAATCGCGCCCGCCCCTTATTCTTTTTACAAGGGTGGAATGCATTTGACGGCTTTAAACTCAAAACTTATCAGGCGTCCTATACAACGTCATATCTGGCTGTTTTTGCTTCCGACGTTCGCAGCATTCTGCATAGGATTCCTTTATCCTTTCTTTAAAGGATTCTATCTGTCTTTCTGTAAGTTCAGAATTACGAAAGACGCTACCTTTACCGGATTTGAAAACTACAAGTCTATTTTCCATGACACGAGTTTTCTTCACTCTTTCTGGTACACCGCACTTTTTGCAATTGTTTCACTTCTCTTTATCAATGTATTCGCGTTCATAATCGCGTATTTTTTGACACAGGGAATAAAAGGTGCCAACCTTTTCCGTACGGTATTCTTTATGCCGAACCTCATCGGCGGTATCGTACTCGGATATATCTGGTCAATGATCTTTGACGGTATCCTCATCCGTTACAACACGGCCGTTATCCTGGAGACAAAATACGGTTTCTGGGGTCTCGTAATTTTGGTGTGCTGGCAACAGATAGGATATATGATGATCATCTACATTGCCGGTCTTCAGGCAATCCCCGAGGATATGATGGAGGCCGCGGAGATAGACGGAGCGTCAAAGTGGCAGAAACTCTGGAAGATCACCATACCCAACATGATGCCTTCCTTCACCATCTGCACATTCCTGTCACTGACAAACGGCTTCAAACTCTACGACCAGAACCTCGCGCTTACAAACGGCCGTCCCTACATCCAGCAGGGCGGTACCGTAATCAAGACAACCCAGATGCTTGCGCTGAACATAGTTGACTCGTTCTACTCAAGCCTCACAAACAGAGGTCCCGGCCAGGCTAAGGCGGTTGTATTCTTTATTCTTGTAGCGGGTATAAGCATTGCGCAGCTTACCTTTACCCGCAGGAGGGAGGTACAGCAATAATGAAACGCGAAGCACAAAGAAAGCGCACGCTCGCAATAGCTTTTGCGCTCATTTCAATCTTCTACCTCTTTCCCGTATTTATTGTTCTGATGAACTCGTTTAAGTCGAACGGTTCCATCAACACGGACACCTTCGCTTTCCCGAATTCCCATTCGTTCATGGGACTTCAGAACTATATTAAGGGTATGACATTCGGCAACTATCCGTTCTTCAAGTCCGTATTCTTCAGTTTCTTCATAACTGTTGTTTCATCGGCGCTTATTCTGCTCTGCTGCTCCATGGCGGCATGGTATATCGCCCGGGTAGGTGACAAGTCATGCAGCGTGGTTTATTACCTCTGCGTGTTCTCGATGGTTGTACCTTTCCAGATGGTAATGTTTACATTGTCCCGTACGGCCGACAAGCTCGCTCTTGACACACCGTGGACGATTCCGATTGTTTATCTCGGATTCGGAGCGGGCCTCGCTATCTTCATGTTCGTGGGATTTGTCAAATCGATTCCATTGGAGATAGAGGAGGCGGCGGCAATAGACGGCTGCGGACCCATCCGTACATTCTTCATGGTAGTGCTTCCGATGCTCAAACCGACACTCATCTCAGTCGGCGTACTTGAGATAATGTGGGTATGGAACGACTACCTTCTCCCTTACCTCGTACTCGATCGTAACCAGTATATGACCATACCGATTCACATCCAGTACCTGAAGGGAAGCTACGGAACCGTGGATATGGGCGCCACGATGGCACTCATTCTGCTTTCAATTGTTCCTGTAATCATATTCTACTTAATCTGCCAGAAACACATCATCAAGGGTGTAGCGGCAGGAGCAGTAAAGGGTTAAGTTATGATAAGAAGAAGCAGCGGTATTTTAATGCCGGTGTCCGCGCTGCCGTCACCGTACGGCATAGGTACACTCGGCAAAGCCGCTTACGATTTTGTTGATTTTCTTTATGACGCGAACCAGTCATGGTGGCAGATGCTGCCGCTCGGTCCCACGAGCTATGGTGATTCACCATACCAGAGCTTCTCGACGTTCGCCGGAAATCCCTACTTTGTCGACCTCGACATGCTTATCGAGGACGGTCTTCTGACAAAGAACGACGTTAAAAATATCGACTTCGGTAAAAACAGCGCTAAAGTTGACTACGCGAAGATCTATGAAAACAGATTCGCGGTTTTAAGAAAAGCAGTTGAAAACGCGGGGGACAGGTACAGCGAAGAATTCCAGAAGTTTGAGAGCGAGAACCGTGTGTGGCTGCCCGACTACGCGCTGTATATGGCGGTAAAAGCCAAGAACGGCATGAAGTCCTGGCTTGAATGGGAAGATGAGGATATTCGTCTTCACAGGCCGGAAGCGGTGGCGAGATACCACGAGGAACTCAGAGACGATGTTTATTTCTATGAGTTTGTCCAGTTCCTGTTCTTTAAGCAGTGGGATGCCCTCCGGGCGTATGCGAAAGAGGCCGACATCGGCATAATAGGCGACATACCCATTTACGTCGCCCTCGACTCCGCCGATGTCTGGGCGGATCCGCGCCAGTTTCAGCTGGACGAGGAGAACTGTCCGAAGGAAGTCTCAGGCGTGCCGCCTGACTACTTCTCGAAGGACGGACAGCTCTGGGGAAATCCGCTCTACGACTGGGACTTCATGAAGTCCGACGGATACGGCTGGTGGATCCGCCGTATAGAAGGCGCGCAGCGCCTCTATGACGTAATCCGCATAGACCATTTCCGGGGCTTTGAGTCCTACTGGGCTGTCCCGTACGGTTCGGAGACAGCAAAGGAAGGCCGCTGGGTCAAAGGCCCCGGCATGGACCTTGTAGGCACTCTGAAGAACTGGTTCTGGAACATCCAGTTCATAGCTGAGGATCTCGGTTTTCTGACAGACGATGTCAGATACCTGCTCAGAGATTCCGGCTTCCCCGGAATGAAGATTCTCCAGTTCGCGTTTGATTCCCGTGAACCTTCGAATTACCTTCCTCACACCTACGAAGAGAACTGTGTCTGCTTTATAGGCACACACGACAATACGACGATAATGGCCTGGAAGGACGAGACGAAAAAATCGGATCTGAAGTTCGCGAAACAATACCTCGGACTCAATGATGATGAGGGCCTCGCGTGGGGCATGATCCGCGGCGGCATGAGTTCTGTTGCTTCACTATTCATAACTCAGATGCAGGACTACTTAGAACTCGGCGCAGACGCCCGTATGAACATACCGAGTACGGTAGGCGGTAACTGGCAGTGGCGTATGACCGA